>JAEWNX010000093.1 GCA_023461135.1 Pseudomonadota bacterium | reverse complement strand
CCGATGCACGGCGCGCCAGCGCCGCAGCTCTTATCGCGGCGGTCCTGCTTGGCGTCGCCGCTTCGACCGTATTGATGATGCAGCCGCCCTCGCAAGCGGTGGCGCGAGAGGCTGGACATGACGAGCCTGAACGGGACTAACGACACTTCACAGTACTCGACGGCATGACCCGATCGTCTGTGAACGGCTCCGAACTGAAGGCGAAACGCCTGGGATTGCTTTCGCAGGACGAGGCCCTTGTTTTCATGCGCGCCGATTGCGCGGTGTGCCGATCCGAAGGGCTCATGGCGCGCTCGCATGTGCTGATCAGCGCTGGTGAAAACGAAGTCATCGCGACCCTTTACCAGACGAACGACAGCTGGCTCGGGATGAACGAAACTGGTCTGTCGGAAGCGGCGTGGGCGCGCCTTCGCGTGAAAGACGGCGATCCGATCCGCGTCCGCCACCCGCCGCCACTCGACTCGCTCGCTGACGTGCGGCGGCGCATCTATGGCGGCCGGCTCGATGCGCGCGCCTTTAAAGGTGTGATCAACGACATCGTGAATGGCCGCTACGTCGACATTCATGTCGCGACGTTCATTGCCGCCTGTTCCGCCATGAGCCTCGACCTCAGCGAGATCAAGCATCTCACCAACGCCATGGTGGAAGCGGGCGAGCGTCTCTCATGGCAGGCGCCGTGCGTGATCGACAAGCACTCCGTGGGAGGTCTGCCTGGCAATCGGACGACGCCGATCGTCGTGGCGATCGCGGCGAGCGCCGGGCTCCTGATGCCGAAAACTTCCTCGCGCGCGATCACGTCGCCATCAGGGACGGCTGACACGATGGAGACGCTGGCGCCGGTCGATCTCAGCCTGGAGGCCATGCGCCGCGTTGTGGAGCGGGAGGGCGCTTGCATCGTGTGGGGCGGCGCCATGCGATTGAGCCCCGCCGACGATTTGCTCATTCGCGTCGAGCGCGCGCTGGAGATTGACACCGAAGGACAGCTCATTGCTTCGGTGCTGTCAAAGAAGATCGCGGCAGGCGCGACGCATCTGGTGCTCGATCTGCCGGTGGGCGCCACAGCGAAAGTGCGGACACACGATGCAGCAGCCGAGTTAACCAGGCACTTGGAGGCGGTGGCCGCAGACTTCGGAATCAAGACGCAAATCGTGCTTACCGACGGCAATCAGCCCGTTGGGCGCCGGATCGGGCCGGCGTTAGAGGCCCTTGACGTTATCGCGGTGCTCCAAAATGCGGCTGATGCGCCGCACGACCTGCGCGACCGAGCACTACAGCTTGCGGGTGCAGCGCTTGAGTTGGCTGGGGAGGCGCCGCCAGGCATGGGTAGATCAAGTGCGGAAGAAATTCTTTGCGACGGACGGGCCTGGGCAAAATTTCAGCGCATATGTGAAGCCCAAGGCGGCATGCGCGAGCCGCCGCGCGCGCCGCTGACCCAGGTGATGGAATGCCCGCATTCCGGTTACGTTGCGCACATCAACAACAGAAAACTCGCGCGCCTCGCAAAGCTTGCGGGTGCGCCCGATGACAAAGCGGCCGGACTGGAATTGCATGCGCGCCTGGGGGATCAGGTGTCCGCCGGGCAGCCCTTGGTGACCGTGCACGCGGTGGCGCCAGGCGAACTGAGCTACGCGATGGATTATGCGGCCGCCAACATGGACATGTTCGGAATAGAGAGCTGAAATGCGTTTGCTGTTGGCAATGCCAGGGAATGGCGTTCTAGGCCAGGCTATCGCTCGCCACATGAACGCCGACTACGCCGAAGTGGAAACACGTCGCTTTCCCGACGGCGAGAGCCACGTACGTTTGCCCCCCGATCTCAGCGCCAAAGATGTCCACTTGCTCTGCACGCTGAGGGAGCCGGATGCGCAATTTTTGAGCCTGGCCTTTGCGGCGAAAACCGCGCGAGAGTTAGGTGCTCGCAGCGTAGGTCTCATTGCGCCGTACCTCGCATACATGCGTCAGGACATTCGTTTCCAACCCGGCGAAGCCATCGCGGCGCGCGGCTTCGCTGCACTGCTCTCGCAGCTTTTCGACACGGTGCTGACTGTCGATCCTCATCTTCATCGCATCTCATCCTTAGCCGAAGTATTCACAATTAGGGCCTGCGCGATCTCGGCTGCGCCATTGATGGGTGAATGGATAGAGAGCTCGGTGCCGAACCCCTTGATCATAGGCCCTGACCGCGAGAGCGAGCAGTGGGCGAGCGCGGTCGCGCAGGCGGCAGGCGCCCCGTATGAAGTCTTATCGAAAACCCGGCGTGATGACAGACGCGTCCTGTTGGACATGCCGGACCTCCTTCGCTGGAGGGGGCGTAAGCCCGTTCTGGTCGACGACATCGCATCGACCGGCGGCACGCTTGTGGAAGCCGCGGCAAGGCTGACCGCGTTGGGGTTTGCGAAGCCCGTCTGCGTGGTCGTGCATGCGCTCTGCAGCGCCGAGGCCGAAGCGCGCCTAAGAGCGGCGACGGACGGCTTCGTTTCCACCGACACAGTACCCCATCCAAGCAACGCGATCAGCGTGGCGCAACTGCTCGCTGACGCCACGCCGTCCGCCTAGGATTGCGCTGAATCAATACGGTTAGGTCGGGCGCGGCGAACACTGCGCATATGGCTCTCGATCCGGCTGCCCCTGCGCACGAAGCCATCGTCGCAATCCTGTTGCTGGCCATGGTCAGTGACGGGCGCGTCAAGCCGCTGGAGGACGAAGTCTTGCACGCTGCGCTGAACAGGTCGCGCAGCCTTTCCTGCTTGGGCGAAAAGGGCTTGCGCGCGCTTGAAGGACGCGTTGCCTCAGGCTTGTCTGACGTCACGCTTGCAGCTGCCGCGGCGAACGTTCCAGACGAGTTGCGATTGCCGCTTTTCGCACAGGCCCTGGACATGCTCCTTGCTGACGGCGAGCTAAGCGAGTCCGAAGCAGATTTCGTCAATGGCCTCATCATTCATTTGAATATCAACCGCCACGATGCGGAGCCCATCCTCGATGTGCTAGCCGTGAAGAATAGGCTCTGACCCGCGATGCGCTGGATCGCTGGATCAATGGCCGACCTACGCGGCGGCAAACGGACGAGCCGCTTTTGCGCCGTCCCGAACAGCGCTCATTCTCTAGCCCTGCATGATCCAGGTCGCCTGCGCGTCAGCTTCGAGACTAGGCAGGGTCGTTTTGCGCCGGATCAAAGCGTCCCGGCTGCAATGTTCTTCAATCCCGCGGTGAGGAGGGCGCCGATGGCCATGACTGAGTTTCTCGCCATTGGGACCGGAATATTGACGGCATGGGGCGGCCAGCGGAGGTCGCGCTCATGAACGACGCGCGTGCGCTCGAAGCGGATCTCATCGTGATGGGAGGCCATGGTCATTCGCGCCGGCGCCAATTCAGCTTCGGCGGCGTAACGCGCGCGTTGTCGCGGAATGCAGCGATTCCGCTGCTGATGTCCCACTAAGGAGAATTGTCGGTGCCACGACCCAAAAAACGCATACTTGTCGTTGCCGCGGATGCTGGCGCAGCGCGGTTTTTCGAGTGCACGCGGCTCGGCGGTCCGCTCCGTCAAATCGGCGAAAGGAGCATGCAGGTCGCCGCCCTGGCTGCGCGGGATCGACCATTTCGCGTCCATGATCGCGTTGGCCCCGCACGCCATGCGGTGGAAGCGCGCCGTTCGCCGCGCGTCGCAGCGGAAGAACGCTTCCTTACTGACGTAGCCAACGAGATAGCGCACCAGGACTTCGATGAACTCGTGCTTTGCGCGCCGCCGAAAGCGCTTGGAATCTTGCGTCGGCATCTTCCCGACGCCGCAAGTGAGCATATCGTTCTCGCTGCCGGAAAAGACTATCTACGCGAAACGCCTGCCGATTTGTCGAGGCGATTGGCTGAGCTTGCTTGAGGCGTGCGAGGCGCGACGCACGGGTGTCACGAACCCAAATGTTGAGCGGGTGGTCTGTTGCTGATCGGCCTGCTAGCGGCGCCGGGAAGTGCAGGCAGAGCCCGGCCTCGCGGCCGAAGTTGAATCATCAACAGTTGTCAACAGCGAATGTAGGTTTCCTCGCCAGAGACCGGTTCGCTCATGACTGCGACCGCCACCAGCAGCTTGTTCCCGCTGACCTGATCCGTTGATCCCCAGGATGACGCCGTCTCTTGCTTGACCTTGTCGCGGTTGCGGGGCTTGCGCCAGCGCTCGGCGACCGCTTCCATGGCGCCCACAGCAGGGGGACACGCATGCATCTCAGCCGCCGCCGTTTCGGACAGGCCGCGCTCGCCGCCGCGCTTGCGGCCTGCGGCTCGCGCACCAGCGAAGACCTGATCATCTACGGCGGTCCGATTTACACCGGCGTCGCGGGGCAGCCGCGCGTCGCGGCGCTGCGCATCAGCAACGGCGTGATCGCGTTCGCCGGCGCGCTTGAGGAAGCACGGTCGCGCGCTTCGCGCGCCCGTGAAATCAACCTCAACGGCGCAGCGGCGTTTCCTGGCTTCACCGATGCGCACGTGCACCTGACCGGCGTCGGCATGACCTCGATGCGCCTCGACCTCACGGGCGTGGCTTCGATCGCTGCGCTGCAGGAGAGCTTGCGTGCGTACGCTGCGGCGCAT
>JAEWNX010000092.1 GCA_023461135.1 Pseudomonadota bacterium | reverse complement strand
GGCGCCTCCGGGATCGACGTCGTCAGCGCAGCAACGATAGCGCCCGTTTCTTCGTACACGCACAACTTCAACGAGATCGCCGCACGAATCACGGCGCTTTGCCATTCGAGCGGGGTCGCGAGCCCGCGCACCCAGCGCCACCAATAGGCGCGCGTCTTCTCATACATGCCGCGCAGGACGTCGCGGATGTCGTCGTTGAACGGCTCGTCCGGCCCCAGATAGAAGAATTGCTCGCTCTCCAGGCGCCACTCGCGCGCATGGATGATGTGCGACACCGGCGCCGTCGTGCTGAGGCGCAGGGTCATCGCCGCCAGGAAGCGGATATGGTTGGTGCCAGCCGTGCGCTCAGCGCGCGCCGCGCCCCAATCGACGGCCGGCGTCAGCCGCATGCGGATGCGCGGCGCGCCCGCGATCGGGCGAACAATGCGCGCGAACGCAGGCGGACGGAACATGCGGTCGAAGCGCCGGTAGCGCGGACAAAAATCGACGATCTCGATCGCCCCGCCGCGCGCATCGGTAAGCCGCGTTATCAGAATCGGCGTGTTGCGCTCGTAGTGCTGCTCACTCTTGACCTGATCGACGAGATCGATCGCCCAGACGCCCGCCTGCTCTTCCTGCGGATCGCGCCCGGACAAGAGCGAACAAAACGCCGGATCGCCGTCGACGCGCGGAATGCACGCCCATACGAAGCGCCCGTCGCGATCGACCAGCGCGCTCACCGCGCAATTGCCGATCGGCGCTAGATCGAGCGAGCCGTACGCCTGTTTCATGCGTGCCCCTCCAGCGACGCTTCGAGCCATGCGCGCACCGCCCCCGGCGTCGCCAGCCGGTACGCCGCCGAACTCGTACGGCTCTCGCCGACGCGGATGGCGAAGCCGCCCGCGCGCGCCGCCGCAGCAAACGCGTCCTCGTCCGTCACATCGTCGCCCACCGCGACCGGCGTGCGTCCTGCAAACGGGGCGGCGCGCAGGAACGTGTCCACCGCGTCGCCCTTGGTGTGCGCGCCGGCGACGATCTCGATCACCATCTTGCCGGGGAGCGTGCGCAGGCGATGCCGCGCCGCGATCTGCGCCGCGCACGCGCGCACGTCCTGTTCGATCTCCGGCGTTTGCCGATAGTGCAACGCCACGCTCGCGCCTTTTTCCTCCACGCGCGCATGCAGGACGCCGGCGTCGACGAGATCGCGCACATCCTCAAGCGCCGCGTTCAATTCCGTCGCGGCTGCGTGATCGCGATTGAGCTTGCCGTTGATGCGATGCTCGAGCCCATGCACGCCGGCAATGCTCGCGATTGCGCCGCCAAGGACGCGGTCCGCATCGGCGATGGTCCGCCCCGTGATCAACGCCACAGCGCCGCCGGCGGCCTCGCACACGCGCCGCAACAAAAGGCGCAGCGCATCGCCAGCCACGACATCCTCTGGATGCTCTTCGATCTCCACCAGCGTGCCGTCGAGATCGAGAAAGAGCGCGTGCGTGCGCATGTCGAAGTGCGGCGGGGCCGCTGAGGACGCAGCGGTCCCGGATGCGAGGAGAGAGCCGTGCATGAAGCTTAGCTAATGGCGGGCAGCAGTCTCGGCAAACGCCACGGCGCGCGTGAAAGTTCCCTCAAGGGATCATTTCCGACGCCGCCGTGAAAATCGTGGGCGCGCCCGTCGCAACCCAGCGCGATCCGCATAAGCTCTTCGCGTGCGAAACGCTCAACGCTCGGGCGGGCGAGAGTACAAAGCCCACGCCTGGCGTTCCTGCAGGGACGCTAGCACGCACGCACTTTGCGGGCGCAATCGCATGCCGCGGAGAAGGTGGTTTCGCGCGCGTCCGCGGTCCGCGCGCGACGCGACTTCAATGATGTTCGAGCTGCTGTCGTATGTCTTCGATTTCTTCCTTCAATTTCAGTTTCTGGCGCTTCATCGCCGAGAGACGGGAACTGTCCACATATGGACGCTTCGCCTCGTTTTGAATGATGATGTCCAGATCCCGATGCCGGGCGTCGAGTTCGCGTAGCCGCTGCTCGATAGCCATCGAAGGCGCCTCCTTTAGCTTGGGCGAGTCTAAGGATGGCGCCGATCCAGGCTGTTGTCTCGTTACATCACCAACAAAATTAACATTTCGCCCACTTGCCACTGTAAGGCCTGCGATTCAGGCGAATCGCGCCGCTTTACAGCGGCTCCGGCGCGGGCTTAGCCTCCCCAAATCGGGGCGCCGGCGGGGCGGCGCGGCCAATGCCGGAACTTGGGCTCATGGGCGTCGACGACGACGACTTCGACATCACCGACACGCCCGAGAAGCGCGCTCTCCGCGCCCGCCTGAATGAACTTCGCGATGAGCATCGCGCTCTCGACAGCGCCATCTTTGCTCTGCAGGAACAGGGCGGCGGGGACGCGCTTCAGCTGGCGCGCCTGAAAAAGCGCAAGCTCGTGCTGAAGGACCAAATTCAATGGATCGAAGACAGGCTGACGCCGGACATCATCGCCTGACGCGCTGGTTGGCCGGAGCAGCAGTTTTGGCGGCGACGGCGCCCAACGTAGCCTTCGCGCAGACGGAGACGGACGAACCCAAGGACAAGGGCGTCCTCTCCATCACTGTGGAAAACGACAGCCTCTCCTCGGGCGCCGATCGCAACTACACGTCCGGCATCCGCCTCGGCTACGTCTCTCCGGCGGAACGCGTGCCCGGCTGGTTGCGAGGCGCCGGCGGCTTTACCCGCGCCATTTCCGATTCCGAGCCTGATTTCTGGGGCGTCGCCATCGGCCATTCCATCTTCACGCCTGAAGACATCGAGGCCAATCCCGCCCCGCCCGATCAGCATCCGTACGCCGGCTGGCTCTACTTGCAGATCTCGCTCGGCGCCGAAGAGGACCGCAGCGACGGGCGCATGCCGCGCTATCTCGACACCTACGAGCTTGAGCTCGGCATCGTCGGCCCCTCGGCGCAAGGCGAAGAAGCGCAGCGCGGCATCCACGAATGGCTGGGCGCGCCCGATCCGCAAGGCTGGGACAGCCAGCTCAACGACGAAGTCGCCTTCGCCGTCTCGTTCGACCGACGCTGGCGCGCACTGCGCCTGTTCGGCGACTATTTCGGCGGGCTCGAAGCCGACCTCACGCCCAGCGCCGGCGCCACCCTCGGCACGCTGCGCACCGAAGCGCATGTCGGTCTCGCCGCGCGCATCGGCCAACGCATCGACAGCGACTACGGCCCACCGCGCGTGCGCCCCTCGCTCGCCGGCGCCGAACATTTCCGCGGCGGGCCCTTCTCGTGGTCGATCTTCGCCGGCGTGCAGGGCCGCGCCGTCGCGCACAATCTCTTCCTCGATGGCAACACCTTCGAAGACAGCGCCTCGGTCGACCGCAACCCTTATGTCGCCGACTTCCAAACCGGGTTCGCCATCAGCGGCGGCGCGGTCCGCCTCGCCTACACCTACGTCTGGCGCACGGAGGAATTCGAGACCCAGCCGACACGCCAGGATTTCGGCGCGCTGTCGCTCAGCGTGCGGATGTAATTAAAACGCCGCGAAGGCCTGCTGCTCGATCCGGCGCGCGTGCTTGTCGGCGTACATCGCCTCGTCCGCGCGGGCGATGGCGGCCTCGGGGTCTTCCACCACCGCGATCGCGTGCACGCCGACGGAAGCGGCGACGCGATGCGCTACGCCTGCATGGATGATGGCGCTCGCGTTCACGCGCTCGTTCAAGACTTGTGC
>JAEWNX010000091.1 GCA_023461135.1 Pseudomonadota bacterium | reverse complement strand
GGTGACCCAGTGGCCGAGCTTCAGCGCGCCGGCGGCGGCTAACACCGCCGCGGCGGCGCCAAGCTAAAGATCAGCGAGGCCGACCCCCGCGCCCCAGCGCGCGGCTAGTTCGGCGGCGACGACGATGAACACCCAATCGAGCGCCTGCATCGTGCGCACAGGCAGCGCCGAATGGATGTGAACGCCGCGGCGGTTCAGCGTGGGGAAGGCGAAGCTGGCGGGCGTGGGCTGGGTGTCGTTCGCGGGCTCCGGCGCGACATCGTCGGCGCGGTAAGCATGATCTGCGGACTCGGAGAGGTCGCCAACGTCGAGCGCGATGTTAAGACCGAACAGGCAGAACTCGCCGGCCAGCTCGCCCAGGCGCCGGGCTTCCTGGACCGCAAAGCCTGTCTCGGCCTCAGAAAATCCAGGCTCGGTTTGCTCCAAACCGGCGCCGGCCAGCTTCAACGCAGCTTGCGACATGATTAATTCGCCCCTGGGACTAAGTCTTCGGGACGCATTCGCGCAAAGCCTGCGCCAGTTAAGGATGAACCGGCGGGAAATGGCGCCTTGCGGCCCGGGGGCGGGAGGGGCTAAGCGGGTCGCTCGCCGGAGACGTGGCCGAGTGGCTGAAGGCGGCGCCTTGCTAAGGCGTTGTACTCGAACAGGGTACCGAGGGTTCGAATCCCTCCGTCTCCGCCAGTCGCTGCCGATTATACCAAACAAATCCAATAATTAAGAGGCCGACGCCGGGGCCGCTGTGACCCCTCCTTCCGGTGGGGTCGGATCCCGAACGCCGATCTTCATCAACCTTCGGTTTACGCTCCGGGCCTCAAGTGTAAGCTCCGCGACAGGGCCTTGGGCGTGATGATTCGGAGAAGCGGGGCGAGCCTCTTTCTGGCCGCGAGCGCGGTGCTTGCAGCGTCTCCTGCGCATGGACAGGACGGCGTCGATCCGTTCGCGCTCTCCCCCGAGCAACTCTTCGACGCCGAGGTGATCTCGGCCTCGCGCACGAGCGGGAGGGTGTGGGAGTCGCCCGCAGCCATCTATGTGTTGACGGCCGGCGACATCGAGCGCAGCGGCGCCACTACGCTGGCGGAAGCGCTGCGCCTTGTGCCTGGCGTGCAGGTCGCGCGCATCAACACATCGGGCTGGGCGGTCAGCGTACGCGGCTTCAACTCGCCGCTGGCCAACAAACTCTTGGTGCTGATCGACGGGCGAGAGACCTACGACCCCTTGTTCTCCGGCGTCTATTGGGACGTGCAGGACACCGCGCTCGAAGACATCGACCGGATTGAAGTCGTGCGCGGGCCTGGCGCCAGCCTTTGGGGCGCCAACGCCGTGAACGGCGTCATCAACATCATCACGCGCCGTGCGTCCGAGACGCAGGGCATGCTTGCGAGCGCTATTGCAGGCGATCATGAGCGTTCGGGGCTGACGCTGCGCTATGGCGGCGCCTTGGGCGCGAACACGCATTGGCGCGCGTACGCGCGGGCGTTCGACCGCGACGAACAGGAAACGCTGGCCGGTCAAGGCGACGCCAGCGGCTGGGAGGCTTGGCGTGGCGGCTTCCGCGTCGATGCCGATTTGAGCACCCGGGACGCGCTCACGCTGCAGGGCGATCTCTATCGCTCCGAGACCGGGCAGTTCCGCCAAGTGTCCTCGCTCAGCGCGCCGTTCATGTGGGTCGAACGCGAGCGCATTGTGGCCGAGGGCGGCAACCTCTTGGCGCGCTGGACCCATGAGATGGCGGGCGAGGCGCGGCTGACGACGCAGGCCTATGTCGATGTGACGAAGCGCGATCAGCGCACGCTGCGCGACGAGCGCACGACGTTCGACCTCGACGTGCAGTACGAATTCGGGGATCTGGGCGCCCACGATCTGATCGCCGGCGTCCGCTATCGGCGCACGCGCGACGAGATAACGCCGACGGAAATTATCCGCAGCGCGTCCAACACCCATGAAAGCGACTTGCTGAGCGCGTTCGTGCAGGACGAGATCGCGCTCGGCCGCGCCTGGCGGCTGACCTTGGGCTCGAAGTTCGACGACAACGATTACACGGGCTTTGAAATCCAGCCCAATGCGCGCCTGCAATGGATGGGCGAACGGCAAACGGTCTGGGCGGCGGTGTCGCGCGCGGTGCGATCGCCGAGCGAGCTTGACCGGGAGTTCGACATCCTGCTGGCGGCCGGCCCGCCGTTCCCGATGAGCACATTGCCCCTGACGATCGAGCTGTTGCCGAGCCCGGACTTCGAGAGCGAGCAAGTGATCGCCTATGAACTCGGCTACCGGCGCCAGGTCACGCCCGATCTGGCTGTCGATGTCGCTCTGTTTCACAACGACTACGAAGACTTGGCCACGCTGACGCCGTTCGCGCCGATGCTCGGCGCCGATCCGCCGCGCCTTATCCTTATTCCGCTCCAGACCACCAACGACACCGAAGCAATCGCTCAAGGCGGGGAGCTGGTGGTGGATTGGCGGCCCTTCGAGACTATCGGCGTGGGGTTAGCGGTTTGCTTTATGGATATGGTTCTGAATGCGCCGGCAGGCGCCGTCGACGGTGAGGTTGCCGAGGGCCGTTCGCCGCAGAACCAGGCCAATCTGCGATTGAACTGGGTGGCGAGCGATCGGCTGGCGTTCGATGCGACGCTCTATTATGTCGATGAGCTTCCGAGCTTCGACATCGAGGATTACCTGCGTGCGGACTTGCGCGCCGCTCTGCGGGTGGCCGAAGGCGTTCAGTTCGAAATCATCGGCCAGAACCTGTTCGACGACAGCCACCGCGAGTTTACAGCGCCGGGCGATGTCAATGCGGCGGAGATCGGACGCAGCGTCTTCGGCAGGCTCACATGGCGGCGCTGAGACGGTTCTTGCCGCTGATCGCGCTGGCGCTATTCGCCGTGCTGCCGCGGCCAGTCTCCGCGCAAGAAGCCGTCCGCCTGGCTGAGCAGGACATCAAAGCGGGCCTCATCTACAACTTCCTGCGTTACACCGAGTGGCCGCCGGCGCGCTCGGGTCAGCCCATCGTCGTGTGCATTTACGGCCGCGATCCGTTCAGCGGCAGGCTTCAGCCCATGGACGGGCGCACAGTGAACCAGCGGCCGATCGAAGTACGCCGCATCGCCGCCGACCGCGAGCTCGACGCATGCGCGCTAGTGTTCATCAATGCCGAGGCGCGCGAGGAGTGGCCGCGCCTGCGAACCTATTTGACGCGGCGCAGCGTGCTCACCGTCAGCGATTACGATGGCTTTGCGCAATCCGGCGGCATGCTCGAATTCACGCGCGTCAGCAATCGCATCGGCGTGCGGGTGAACGTCGGCGCCGCGGAGGCGGCTAATCTCTCTGTTGGCGACAGGCTGCTTCGACTGGCCAGCGTCGTACGGACGCAAAGTCCATGACGGTTGCGCTGACATCGCTTCGAACGCGCGCGGCGCGGCTCAATCTGGATCGGTTGAGCATCCGCCAGTTGCTTCTCATCGTCACGGCGGCTTTGACGCTGACGATTGCTCTGCTTGCGGCGCGCGATCTCTACGCGAACGCCCAGCGGCTCAATCAGGCGCACGAATTGCGCGCCGCCATAGACGTCTCGGACCGCTTGTTCGACGCCGCCGGGCAGATCGCGGTCGAGCGCGACTTGGCGGTCGCCATGTTGCAGAGCGACGACCAGGAAACGACCGAGAGCTTGTCGCCGGCTCTGCTCGAAAGCCGCGTCGCGGTGGACCAGTCCGTGGAAGCTGCGCTGAGCGCCCTGAACGCATTCGCTTCCCCCGGGCTCGACGAACTCAGAGGCGCGCTCAACGCCCGTCACGCGCGCATACGCACGCTTCGCCCACAGCTCGATGCTGTTCTTGCGACGCCGCAGGCCGACCGCGATCCAGGCGTCGCGCGCCTATGGGAAGACACCGCCACAGCGATGATGACCGACGTCGAGTATGTGTGGCTCGGCTTCATCGGACCGTTCACGACGATAGAGCCGGTGGTCACGCAGCATCTTCGCTATCGCCACGTCTTGCGCACCATCACCGACTATACCGGGCGCGAACGGTCGATCATCGGTCAGATTCTCTCGCAGAACTCAGCGCCTACACCGGCACAAACCGCCGACCTGTTGCGGGCGCAGGGCATCCTGGAGATCAGTTGGCGTACGAGCAGGACAATCGCCGAGCAAAGCGGCCTCTATCCGGCGATCGCAGGCGAATACGCCGATGCCGAAAGCCACTACGCCACAATGGCCGACATGACGCGGGACATGTTCTATGTGCCGGGCGCGGCGCGTGTGGCCAGCTACCCGATCGGACCCGACCTCTGGTTTGAATTGTCGAGCCAGGCCGCGGAATCGCTCGCTGTGCTTCGGGAAGCTTCGCTCGTGGCGACGTCGCGCTACCTCGACGACATGATCGAAGGCATCGAGCGCGCAATTCTGTTGCAGATACTGATCTCGTTGGTGGCTTTGGCGCTCGCCGCGGCCGGCTTTTGGCTCGTGTTGGCGCGCGTGGTGCGGCCGATCAAGCAAATCGTCAACGCGCTTACGCGCGCGATGCGCGACGAGCCGGTTGACTTTATCTTGAATGCGCGGCGCGAGGACGAAATCGGGCAACTGGCCGACGTGCTCGACGCCTTTCAGCACAAGGCCGAAGAGACCCGCCGCAATGCGGCCGCACTGGACGCGTCGGCGCGCGCGCTGGAAGCGGAAGTCGGCGAGCGCCGCATCGCCGAGGAGCGGGCGCAGGCGCAGCTCGAGCGGCTCCACCTACTGCATCGCATCAGCCGGGCCATTGGCGAGCGCCAGGACCTCAACGCCATCTTCGATGTCGTCACCTCCAATCTCGAAGAGCGCCTGCCCGCCGACTTCGCGTGCGCCTTTCTTTACGATCAAAGCGAGCGCGTGCTCAATGTCGCTTGCGTGGGCGCCGCGAGCATTAGCCGCGCCGCGGCGATGGAAATTCCAACCGGCGCCACAATCGCCATTGACGCCAACGGCCTGTCGCGCTGCATGCGCGGCAAGCTCGTCTATGAGCCGGCGATCGAAAACTCCGCATTCGCGTTTCCGCAGCGTTTGACGCGCGGAGGATTGAAGTGCTTTGTCGCCGCCCCGCTCCAGGTCGAGAGCCAGGTGTTCGGCGCGCTGATCGTGGCGCGCACGCAAAGCGAAGGCTTTTCGAGCGGCGAGTGCGAGTTTCTGCGTCAACTGAGCGAGCACGTGGCGTTGGCGGCGCACCAGGCGCAGCTCAACGCCGCGCTACAAAAGGCATATGACGATCTGCGGCAAACCCAGGACGCGGTCATGCAGCAGGAGCGGCTGCGCGCGCTCGGCCAAATGGCAAGCGGCGTCGCCCATGACATCAACAACGCGCTGTCGCCGATCGCGCTTTACACCGAATCGCTGCTCAGCACCGAGCCGGGCATCAGCAAGGAAGGGCGCGCCAAACTCGAAGTCGTGCAGCGCGCCATCGACGACGCGGCGCGCACGATCGCGCGCATGAGCGAGTTTTATCGCAAACGCGACCGTGAACTCGCCTTGACCCCGGTGGATGTCAATACGGTGGTGCATCAGGTGCTGGCCCTGACCCAGGCGCGCTGGCGCGACATGCCCCAGCAGCGCGGCGAGCTGGTGGACGTGCGCACCGATCTCGCCGAGTCGCTGCCCACTGTTCTCGGCGTTGAGAGTGAACTGCGGGAAGCGCTTACCAACCTCGTTTTCAACGCGATCGACGCGCTGCCCCGCGGTGGCGGCGCCGTAACTCTGAGGACGAGCTGCGCGGCGTCGACGGACGCAGTGACGATCGAGGTCGAGGATAATGGCGTCGGTATGGACGAAGCCACGCGGCAGAGATGTCTTGAGCCTTTCTTCACGACCAAGGGCGAGCGCGGCACGGGGTTGGGGCTGCCGCTGGTCTATGGCGCCATCCAGCGCCATGGCGGCGATCTCGGCATCGAAAGCGCGCCCGGCGAAGGCACCACGGTGCGCATCAAGCTGCCCGCCATGGCTGCGGCGCCCGCGGGGCCGCAGCGCGCTCCGGCAAACATCCGGCCGCTCACGCGCTTGCGTCTGCTGATCGTCGATGACGATCCCATTCTGTTGCGCTCGCTGCGCGAGGTGCTCGAGGGCGATGGACATGCGGTCGCCGCGTTCAATGATGGAAACGCCGCGATTGGCGCGTTCGACACAGCGCTTGGACAAGCAGGCGCCCGTTTCGACGCCGTTATCACCGATCTCGGCATGCCTGCGATCGACGGGCGCCGCGTTGCGGCCGCCATCAAGCTCGCTGCGCCTGACACGCCGGTGATCCTGCTTACTGGCTGGGGCGAACGGCTGCGCGCCGAAGAAGAAACGCTGCCACACATCGATTGCATCTTAAGCAAACCGCCCAAGCTGGCCGAGGTGCGCGCGGCGCTTGCTGAATTGTGCGCCGCCGAGACCACACGCGGCGCTGCGCGCGGCTGATAATGAAGGAACCAGCAACCATGACGGCTCAAGCCCGCATCTGTTTGATCGACGACGACGTAATCGTGCTCGACGCCATCGCGGCAGGCTTACGGGATGCGGGCTATCGCGTGTTCACCGCGCCCGGCGCCGCCGCGGGCCTCGAGCTAGCGGCGCGCGAAGGCGTCGACGCCATTGTCACCGATATGAACATGCCCGGCACGAGCGGCGCTCAGTTGATCGCCGAGGCCCGCGCCAAGTGGCTGCATCTGCCGATCGTCGCGATATCGGGCGCGAGTTCAGTCAACGGGGTGAGCGTTCATGACGCCGCGCGCGCGCTTGGCGCGGATACGCTGCTGAAGAAACCGTTCCGTGCGCGCGAACTTCACGAGGTGCTGCAGAGTTTGCTTGCGCGGCGCCAGCC
>JAEWNX010000090.1 GCA_023461135.1 Pseudomonadota bacterium | reverse complement strand
CGGGGCTCGGCCTCGCCATCGTCAAGAAGCTTGCGTTGGCGATGGGCGGCGAAGTGGGCGTCGTAAGCCGTCCGGGTCACGGCGCGACGTTCTGGGTCGAGCTGCCGCTGGCGCCGGTGGAAGGCGTACACGCGCCGCTGCGCCGTCTCAGCGACATTCGAATCGGTGTTGCGAGTCGCTCTGCGGTGCTGTCGCAGGCGCTGCGCATGTCGGCGCAGTCACTCGGCGCGTTGCCGGTGGCGCTCGACGACGCGCCCGACGTTATCCTGTTCGACTGGCGCGAGGACGCTGACGGCGAAGAGATCGGAGCGCTGCAGCGCAGTGCGCGCGCTGTGATCGCGCTGATCGCCCAGGAAGAGCGCGGGGCGATCGAACGCTGCCGCGCGGCTGGCCTCATGCACTACACGCTAAAGCCGGTGCGCCGTGCATCGCTGGCGGAACGCGTGCGCGTCGCCTTAGGTGAAGCCGGCGCCGCGGCGGACGAGGAGGCTGCGCTGGGTGAAACGCCGCAGCACCTGACTGGCCTGCGCGTGCTGCTGGCGGAAGACAATCCGATCAACGCGCTGCTCGCACGCACGTTGCTGACGCGCGCCGGCTGCATCGTCACCACGGCGCAGGACGGCGAAGAAGCCGTGACGGCCGCGCTCGCCGGCGCCTACGATCTCATCCTGCTCGATATCCGCATGCCCCGGCTCGACGGGCTCGCCGCCGCGGAACGCATTCGCCAAGGACGGGGCCCTTCGGCGGGCGCGCCGATCATCGCACTCACCGCGGACGCCGGCGAGGAGGAACGGGTGCGCGCATTCAAGGCGGGCATGGACGACTTCATCACCAAGCCGATCGACGCGGGGCGCCTGCTGACGGTCGCGGCGCGCTTTACCGAACGCCCGAACACGGCCACGTTCGGCGGGCAAGAGGGCTGACGCCTCTGATCTTGAAGTTGCTTCGAATCCGCGAGCTTCGTACATGACCGATGTCGCCGTTCAGCCGGTTCCGCCGAGCGCTTCCAGGCGCGCGGTGTGGATCGCCACCGCCTTGGGTTTCGCGTGTGGGCTCCCGTATTCGCTCTTGGTGGGATCGGTCAGCGTCTGGCTGACCAATGCCGGCATTGGCTTCGGCACGATCGGCGCCCTGTCGTGGATCGGGCTTTTCTACGCGTTCAAGTTCATCTGGTCGCCCGCGTTCGATTGGCTGGTGCCCCCGTTCGCCAATACGATCGGGCGGCGCCGCGCTTGGATTGCGCTCTGCCAGGCGGTGATCGCGCTCTGCCTGTTCGGCATGACCTTCTTCAATCCACTGGTGAACATCACGGCGTTTGCACTGTTCGCGGTGCTGGCCGCGTTTGCATCCGCCAGCCAAGACATCGTCGTCGACGCGTGGCGGATCGAAACCGCGGCGGACGGCAAGCAGCTCGACAAGATCACCGTGCAATATCAGCTCGGCTACCGGCTCGCCGCTATCGTCGGGGGCGCCGTGGCGCTATTGCTCGCCGATCTGTGGGCGCTCGCCGACAATCCCGCTGCCGGATGGCCGACGATCTGGGCGATCATGGCCGTGCTCATGGCGTGCCTGATCGGCGCGACCCTTGCCGCGCCTGAACCCGTGGTCGCGCCCAGGCCGCAGAGCACGACTGCCGTCACTCCCGAAAACCAGACGCTGCGCCGGCGCGCCGCGCTGCCCGTCGCGATCGGCTGGGCCATCGCCGCGGTCGCGCTGCTTGGCTTCATGTTCTACACGCTCGCCGATCCGAGCGCGAACGCCGCGGAATTTCGCGATGCGGCGACGCCGTGGATTCTGCTGCTCACCATTGGTTTGCCCTTGGGCATTTCCTACTGGCTCGCGCGAAAGCCCGGCGTGCTTGAAACCGGCGCGGGTGGGCGCGCCTTTGCAGACATTCTGTTCGAGCGCGTGCTTGCGCCGCTGGCGGATATTGTACGCCGCTACTGGGTGTGGGCGCTGCCGATCCTTGCGCTGGCTATGACTTACCGCATTGCCGACTCGATCTGGGGCTCCTTCGCGAACCCGTTCTACGTCGGCATCATGCAGTACTCGAATTCCGACGTCGCCGTAGCGTCAAAGATGATTGGCGTGGTGATGACGCTCGCCGGCATCGCGCTGGGCGGTGTGGCGCTGGTGTGGATCGGGCGGATGCCCTCGCTGATCATCGGCGGCATCGTCGCGGCGGCGACAAATCTGTTGTACGCCGATCTCGCGCGTGGCGGCGTGTGGATCGACGGTTTTCTCAACGCCACCGGCTTGGGCGCGGTGTTCGATTGGGCCCTTCGCGGCTTTGTCGGCGCGGTGCAAGGCGCTGGCGCGACTATCTTCGACGGCGTCACCTTGGGCGCGCCGCTCAACCGGTTGACGGCAATCATTGCGATGGAAAACCTTGCCGGCGGCTTTGCCAGCGCCGTGCATATTGCGTGGCTTTCGTCGATCGTGAACAAGAACTACGCCGCCGTGCAGTATGCACTCCTTTCCTCGCTGGCCCTGCTCATCGGCGTGATCTTCCGCCCGCGCATCGGCGCGTATGTCGATGCGGTGAGCGAGCAGGGGCTTCCTGCGCAGGCCGAACGCTTTGCCGAAGTATTCGTCTTTGCGGCGTGGATCGGGGCCGTGGCGATTGCGCTCGCCGCGCTCGAATGGTGGCGCCAGAGCCGCGTCGCTGCGACAGAAGCGAACGCCGCAACCGCTTAACGCTTCGCCGGCTCCTTCCGCTCGGCCGCCTGGAACGCAGCCAGCGTTGCGTAGGTGACGATGTCCGACACCGTGCCGCCGAGCGGGGCGATCTGGATCGGACACGCGAGCCCGGTGAGGATCGGGCCGATGACCATCGCACCCCCCGCCGTCGTCAGCAGGCTGGTGGCGATCGAGGAGGAGTGCAGCGCCGGCATTACCAATACGTTGGCTGGCTCTGACAGGCGCGAGAACGGGTAAAGTTCGCGGATGTCGGGATTGAGCGCGACATCGACATTCATCTCGCCTTCGTATTCGAAGTCGATGTCTTCGCGCCGGTCGAGGATGGTGACGGCGCCGCGAATTTTTTCCGAGCGCTCCATCTTCGGATTGCCGAAGGTCGAGTGCGAGAGCAGCGCCACCCGCGGCGTGGCGCCGAACTGGCGCGCCATCGCCGCGGACTGGATGGTGATTTGCGCAAGTTCCTCTGGGCCGGGGAATTCGGCGACGGCGGTGTCGCTGATGAAAAGCGTGCGCCCGCGCGAGAGCACGATCGACATGCCCATCACGCGCTCGCCTCGTTGCGGATCGATGACTTTGACGATGTCGTCGAACGCGGTGGCGTAGTTGCGCGTGACGCCGGTGACCATGCCGTCGGCCTGGCCGCACGCGACCATGCAGGCGCCGAACACGTTGCGGTCCTGGTTTACCAGGCGCTGCACGTCGCGCATCAGGTAGCCGAAGCGCTGGAGACGCTTGTAGAGGAAGTCCGCGTACTCTCCGTTCTTCTCGCAGAGCCGCGCGTTGACGATGGTCAGGTCCGCATCCGCCGGCACGCCGAGCTGATGCATGTTGCTGCGCACGAGGTCCTCTCGCCCGACTAGAATGGCGCGGCCGAGGCCCAATTCCTGAAACGAATAGGCGGCGCGGATCACGGCGGGTTCTTCGCCCTCGGCGAAGACGATGCCCTTCGGCTTGCGACGCACGCTCGTCTGCACGCGCTGCATCATCGCGGCCGTCGGGTCGAGCCGCTGCGCCAGAGAGTGCTTGTACGCCTGCATGTCCTCGATCGGCTTGCGCGCGACGCCGGTGTCCATTGCGGCTTGCGCGACATAGGGCGGAATCTCGGAGATGAGGCGCGGATCGAACGGTGTGGGGATGATGTAGTCGGGGCCGAACTTGAGCCGCCGGCCGTGATACGCGGCGGCGACCTGATCGGGCACATCCTGCTTGGCGAGATTGGCGAGCGCGCGCGCGGCGGCCACCTTCATCTCTTCATTGATCGTGCGCGCGCGCACGTCGAGCGCGCCGCGGAAGATATAGGGAAAGCCCAATACGTTGTTGACCTGGTTCGGATAGTCCGAGCGTCCCGTTGCGACGATGGCGTCTTTGCGCACTTCGTGCACGTCTTCTGGCGCGATCTCCGGGTCTGGATTGGCCATGGCGAAGATGATCGGCTTCTTGGCCATCGCCTTGACCATCTCCTTCGTCATCGCGCCGGCGACCGAGAGGCCCATGAACACGTCGGCGCCCTTGATCGCGTCTTCGAGCGTGCGCGCCTTGGTGTCGACGGCGTGCACGGACTTGAACTGGTCCATGCCTTTCTCTCGCCCGCGATAGATGACGCCTTCGCGGTCGAGCGCGATCACGTTGTCGTGGGGCACGCCGAGCTGCTTGATGAGGGCGATGCAGGAAAGTCCAGCCGCGCCCGCGCCGTTGACGACGACCTTTATGTCCTCAAGGCGCCGCCCGGTCAGCTCGCAGGCGTTGAGGAGGCCCGCCGCCGCGATAATGGCCGTGCCGTGCTGATCGTCGTGAAACACCGGGATGTCGAGTTCATCGCGAAGGCGGCTTTCGATGACGAAGCACTCGGGGGACTTGATGTCCTCGAGATTGATCCCGCCGAAGGTCGGGCCGATGTTGCGGACGGTGATGATGAAGTCTTCGACGTCTTGCGTTGTGACTTCGATGTCGATGGAATCCACATCCGCAAAACGCTTGAAGAGTACGCTCTTGCCCTCCATTACCGGCTTCGAGGCCATCGCCCCGAGATTGCCGAGGCCAAGGATGGCGGTGCCGTTGGAGATGACGGCGACGAGATTGCCTTTGGAGGTGTAGTCGTAGGCCTTGTCGGGGTCCGCGGCGATCGCCTTGACCGGCACTGCGACGCCCGGTGAATAAGCCAGCGACAAATCGCGCTGCGTCGCCATCGGCTTGGTGGGCGTGATGGAGATCTTTCCCGGCGTCGGGGTGCGATGGAAATCCAGCGCTTCGGCGTCGGTGAAGCTCATCTTTGAGGAGTCGGGCATCTTTGTGCGGCTCGGCGGTAACGTGGGCGCGCACCCTAGACCCGAGCCTTGCTCCGTCAATGGAAGTCCGGGCGGTTGCCCGCTAAAGCTCCTTCGTGGCCGATTCCTCGCATACGCCCCAAGCGCCGTCCGCAAAGGCGACGCCGTTCATGGCGCAATATCTAGCCGCCAAGAGCGAGCATCCCGACGCGCTCGTGTTCTTCCGCATGGGCGATTTCTACGAGCTCTTCTTCGACGACGCGGTCAAGGCGTCGGCCGCGGTCGGCATCGCGTTGACCAAGCGCGGTCAACACGGAGGTGAGCCGATCCCCATGGCTGGCGTGCCGTGGCATCAGGCCGAGGGCTATCTTGCAAAACTGATCCGCGCGGGTTTCAAGGTTGCGGTCTGTGAGCAGCTCGAAGATCCGGCCGAAGCGAAGAAGCGGGGTTCCAAGTCGATTGTCGCCCGCGGCGTCGTCCGTGTCGTCACGCCCGGCACGCTGACGGAGGAGGGCCTGCTCGACGCGCGCGCGGCCAATCGCCTCGCGGCTATATCGTTTGGACACGAGCGGGCGGCCATCGCGTGGGCGGATGTTTCGACCGGCGCGTTTGAAACGCGCGCCGTCGACGCGGCGGATGCGGAAGCGGAAATCGCCGCGCTCAGCCCCGCTGAACTGCTGGTCGCCGAAGCAGACGCGGCGCGCGTCGCGGAGGCGGCGCGCATCAGCGGCGCGGCGGTGACCACGCGTCCCGCCGTGAAGGCCGACGCAAAGAACGCGGCGCGCCGCCTGAAGGCGATGTTTGAAGTGGCCGCGCTCGATGCGTTTGGCGATTTCTCCGAGCCCGAACTCTCAGCCATGGGCCTGCTGCTCGACTATGTCGAGCTGACGCAAGCGGGCGCCGCGCCCCGGCTCATGGCGCCGAAGCGCAATGCGGCCCGCGCTTTCATGGCGATCGATGCGGCCACGCGTGCGGCGCTTGAGATCGAGCGTTCGGTGCGAGGCGGGCGCGAGGGCTCACTGCTCGCCTGCGTGGACCGCACGGTGACGGCGGCGGGAGGGCGCTTGCTTGCCGAGCGCATCGCGCAACCGCTGACGGATGTAAAGGCGATCGCCGCTCGACTGGATGCCGTGCAGTTTTTCCTGGACTCGAACGAGCGCCGCGCCGGCGTGCGTGAGGAATTGCGCGCGGCGGGTGATCTGGCGCGCGCGCTGACGCGGCTGGCGCTGGGTCGCGGCGGGCCGCGCGATCTGGCGCAATTGCGCGATGGCTTGCAGGCGGGCGACCGGGCGGCGGCG
>JAEWNX010000089.1 GCA_023461135.1 Pseudomonadota bacterium | reverse complement strand
ATTGGGTCCGAGGTGCGCCTGAAAGCAGGCGCTGCAATGCGCGCTCCCTTCTTCCGAGACCGGGCAGTTTGCTGAAACCAATCGCTCGCCTACCCTCAGCTAAGGCGGACACTCTACGAACCGCTCGTCGGCGCGTGGCGATGCGGCAGTGCAGATTGCGCGCGCAGCAAACTGAGCCGTTCCGATTTTAATGAGTGGATCGAAGGCGTTGGCACATACCTGACTGTGCCGCTGGAACAGTTATTCCACTATGCGACTTTGCTAGAATAACTTACGTTTGGAGCGTGCTCGGTGGCAAACGCGTTCTCTGCGCCGCTTTCGTTTGGGGCGGCATGGCCGCGGTGGCGTATGGCCAGGCGGCTGGCGATGTCGTTACTTATGAACCCGATTATTTCGCCGCGTTCTCACCGCGAACGGCGCTGGACATGGTCGAGCGCGTTCCGGGCTTCGCGTTGGACGAGGGCGAGGAGCGGCGCGGCTTCGCCGGCGCTGCGGGCAATGTGCTGATTGATGGCGCGTCTCCGGCTGTAAAGTCGGAAGATATCTCCGATATTCTTGAGCGCATTCCCGCCAGCGACGTGGTGCGGATCGAACTCATTCGCGGGGAGGGGGCGAGTGCGTCGAGCGCGCAGGCCGTACGCGTCAATGTAGTGCGCAGCCCGAGCGATGGCGCAGGCGTATGGGAGGCCTCGCTGGAACACACGGAGGATGGCCGCGTTTCGCCGGCGGGACAGGTATCGTGGTCAGGACGGCGCGGCGCGGTTGAATACGGCGTGTCGGCGATGTTCGAGGATACGCACGTCCCGCTTGCCGGCGAAGAATTGAGCTTCGATGCAGCTGATGGTTTGGATGGACGCGATGTGGAACGCATCGCCGAGGATGAGCGGGAGCGTCGCCTTTCTGGCGAACTGACGGCGCCGTTCGCCGGAGGGGCGCTCGGACTGAACGTCACGCTTTCCTCTGAAGATGGGCGCGAGCGGCACGATGTGAGCAGCTTCACCGCCCTCGGCGCGGACGATGGCGGCGAAGCGGTGAACGCGCACGAGGTTGAGGAAATCGGCGAGCTGGCTGCCACGTTCACGCGGATTTTCGGGCCTTGGGAAACTGAACTTGCCGCGCTAATCACCCGCCGCCGTCTGGCGGACGACGAAACCAGCGAGGACTTCGAAGCGGGCGGCGTATTCGACGAGGCAGAGAGCGAGGCTCGCGACGTCGACAGCGGCGAGACAATTCTCCGCGGCGGCGCCGAGCGGGAATTCGGTGAAGGCACGCATTTCGCGTTCGGCGGGGAGGCGGCGCTCAACACGCTGGATCAGCGCCTGGAACTCACCGAGGACGACGGCTCCGGTCCCGCGACCGTGGATGTGCCGGGCGCCAATGTCAGCATTGGGGAGTGGCGCGCCGAAGCTTACGCAACGATCGGATGGCGAGCGGAGCACTGGCGCCTCGAAGCGAGTGCGGCGGTTGAAGTATCACGGCTGACGCAAAGCGGCGATCTATCGAACGAAACCGAACTCACCTACTGGAAGCCCTCGTTTCAAGCAGTGCGGCCGATCGGCGAAGACGATCAGCTTCGCTTCCGCATCTATCGCGATGTCGGGCAGCTTGATTTCGAGGACTTCGCGGCAAGCGCGGAATTGTCCGGCGGCGACGTGTTCGCCGGCAATGCCAATTTGCGGCCGGAGACGTCGTGGCGCTTTGAAGCGGCCGGCGACTGGCGGTTCGAAGACGGCGCGCTGGAACTCACGCTCTTCTATTGGCGCATTGAAGACGCGTTGGACTTCATCCCGGTGGGCTCCCCGCCAGATCTGTTCGACGCTCGCGGTAATATCGGCGACGCGCAGCTTTGGGGCGTGCGCACGGCGTACGAAGTGCCTGTGCCTCTCTTGGAGAACGCTAGTCTGCGCGTGGAAGGGACGTGGCAAGAGTCGGAAGCAACCGATCCGGTGACCGGCGAAACCCGGCCGCAATCGGAAATCCAGGAGAGCTTCATCTCGGCGGAGTTCCGGCACGATCTGCGCGCGCTCGATTTGGCTTGGGGCATTGATTACGAGCGCGAACGCTTGGCGCCGGAATTTCGCTTCGACCGCTTCACCGACGAAACGGATGCGCACGAACTCGAAGTGTGGGTCGAGACGACAGGGTTTGAAGGACTCAAGCTTCGAGTCTTCGCAGCAAACCTTGCGGACCCGCGCGGAACGCGAGACCGGCGCAGCTTCGATCCCGATCGCAACGGCATGTTCGACGGCCGCGAGCGCCGCCGTCGCGAACTTGGCAATGTGTTCGGCGTCGAACTACAGGGCGCGTTCTAGTTCGCGCGTGTCTCCAGGCCGAGCGATTCAGCGATCGCGGACCACGGCACCAGTTTGAAGTTCTGATATTCCTGCGGCGCGATATTGCGTCCGTCCTGCGCGATGAAAAGGCCGCCCGTGTAGGGGCCGCCGAGATTGGCGCTGGTCACATCAAGGCCGTCAGTTTCGGAAATGCCGTCTATGCCGCGCGCCGGATCCGCAAGCGCTGCAAACGAACCGACATATTCGTTGTTACCTTCGCGGCGGAAGATCGCGTACGTGTTGTTGCCTTGGCTCGAGAGCACGAGGTAGCCACGCCCGCCGCCGAGATCGTAGAGGCCAATGCCTTCAAGATCGTCCTTCAGCGCTTCGTTGCCTTCGACGGTTGCGACGGAGACGGGAGTCGCCGGCGCATCAGGCTCAGCGCCGACGCGCCAGAGCCCGATGTCTTCCTCAGCGACGTAGAGCACGCCGGTTTCATCGTCGGCGACACAGCCTTCGGTTTGCGTCGCGAACGGAATGTCGCGCACGCGGTTGGCGCGCACGCGACCGTTGCCGGCGTCGACCAGCTCCCACTGGCGCACCGGGCCGTTGCTGTCGGTGACGAACACATAGGTGCGGCCCGACTGAGCGCTGCGATACATGCAGAGGCCATAGGGATCGACGAAGCCCGTCGGCTGTATGCCGTCGGCGACGTTGACGAGTTGGCGTGCTGCGCCGTCGACGCGATAGATCGAGATGCCGTCGTTCGTGCGGTTGCTTGCCGTCACAAGCGAGACATTGCGGCCGCCAAGAGCGAAATTGTCGCGGAGGTCCACGTTGTTCATGCGTCCGTCCGGCAAGAATTGCAGAACGCGGCCCTGCAGGTCGTACACATAAAGGCCGGATTGCTTTTGCGTGCCGATGATCATGCTGCGCGACGGATTGGCGCGATCGGTCCATATGGCCGGATCGTCGGCGCTGTCGCCGTCGGTTTCGACGGGCGTCGTCTCCACCGTCGGATGCACGATCGCCATGGACGATTCAGGCGCGACGCGCGGATCGCGCGCCGTGCCGAGGGCGAGATTAAGCGCACCGGCGATGTCGGCCCAGGAGATGAGCTTGTAATTCGTCCCAGCCTCGTTCTCGTCATCCATGGCGACCAGCGCGCCTTGCGGATAGGCCGCGCCGAGCGGGAAGCTCGTTGCGTTCAAGCCGCCCGCGGCTTCGACACCGGTCACGCTGAATGTCCCGACGAAGGCGTGGTCGTTGTTGCGGTCGTAGACGTGGAATTGGTTGGCAGAAGCATCGGAGGCGACGAGATAGCTGGCCGCGCCGGCGTTGTAGACGGCAAGCCCGCCCGCTTCTTCGGTAACATGACCAATCCGCGCCGCATCAATCAGTTGCGGTACGACTTCGGCCTCTGGGTCAGCGTCGAAGCGCCAGAAGCCGACGCCT
Source organism: Pseudomonadota bacterium (assembly GCA_023461135.1). Lineage (GTDB taxonomy): Bacteria > Pseudomonadota > Alphaproteobacteria > Caulobacterales > Aquidulcibacteraceae > Vitreimonas. The sequence goes on along the minus strand of JAEWNX010000089.1, from coordinate 347 downwards.
TGTTCGGCCACGTAGAGGTCGCCTGTCGCATCGTCCGCCGTACAGAAGCTGACCTCAGAGGCGAGATGGAGTTGGCGCACTAGACGGGCGTCTAGCGTGTTCTCGTTCGCGAAAATCATGTACTGCGCGATCTCGCCCCCGCCGCCGAGCGCGAACGCAAACAGCGTCGAATCACGCGCATCGCGGTAAAGGCACATGCTCTCACCGGCAAAGCCAAGATTGATTTCGCGCGCCGTTCGCTCGCGCGCCGCGCCTGAGTCGGCGTCGAGATCGAACAAACGCAGGCGATTAGTGGCGCCGTCCAGTCCCGCCACGACCCATGCACCATTGCTCGGCGCGCCATAGCG
>JAEWNX010000088.1 GCA_023461135.1 Pseudomonadota bacterium | reverse complement strand
GATGATGGCGTTGAGCGGCGTGCGCAGTTCGTGGCTCATGTTCGCCAAGAATTGCGACTTGGCTAGGTTCGCACTTTCCGCTTCATGCCGCGCGTGCGCCAGATCGTCCACGCCGCTTTCGACGGCGGCGGCATGCTCGGCCAGCAAGCGCATCATCTGCGCCAATTCGGCAGAATGGTCGGCCGTGGGCGTCTCGGTTTCGGCGCCTAGTGTGGTTGCGAGTTCGTTGCTCAGCTTCTTCAGCGTTTCGCGTTGCGCACCGAGCGCCGCAGTTGCTTCCTTGTACAAGGCGGCCGGCATGGACGCGGGCGCGGCGACCGCCTCGCTGTGCCGGGTGACGCAGGTCAGACGCACGGGGGCGCCATCGGGCGTCGTGCGGACGAAGCCCTGATGGCGGACACGCACGCGCGCGCCGTCTGCGCGCACGGCGTCATGCTCCAGCGCGATGCGCCGCACAGCGCCAGCCTCGGGCATGAACGCCGCTTTGACCAGCGCACGATCCTCGGCGCTGGCAAAGCAGCCGCCCTCCACGACGTCACCGTAAGTGACAGTGCGGCCAAGCACGGCGCCCAGTCGCTGCGCCCCCACCAATCGCTGCCGGGTGAAATCGATTTCCCAAGCCGCCGAGTGGGCGTCGCCGAAGCTCATATTTAGCTGGCGCACCCATTCGGCGTCCTGCAGCCGCGCATGCGCGGCCCCATGCGCGTGATGCGCGGCAAGAACGAACACGTACGCAACGCCAAGTGCACACGCGGCCACCGCTACAAACGCCCCGCCCGCATCGAACAGGAAGGTCATTCCGAGCACCGCATAGGGAGCGCAGGCCGCCACGGCGTGCAAACGACCATGACGGCTGGAAAAGGCGGCGTCAGCGGCCAGCACGCACAGCATGATCGCGGCCAGTCCGGCGCTCAGAACGCCGCCCGCGTACCAGGCGATCGCAGGCGCAGCGGCAAGGCTCGCGGCGCCCGCGATATCGAGCGCCAGGTTCACCGCTTTCGCGCGTGTCGCTGCAAGGGACTTAAGGCGTGCAGCTAACGCATCGCGTGCTTCATCGATGAGCAGGGCTGCGCCCAACCAGATCGCGGCTGGCGCCAATCCGGCGGCCGCAGCCGTGAGAGCCGCGATGACGCCCAATAGATAGAGGCGCGCGCGCGTGCTAGCGAAGACTTCCGCAGATGCGCGTTCGATCGCTGCATGGTTGATGAAAGATTGCACCGCCCACCCCGATGGCTAATTTCCCGGTAAGGCTAGCGGCGCTCCGTAAAGCAACGGTTCGCGCGACGGTGTTTTGTGCCGTTGTTGTACGAAATCGGTGTGCGTAAGTGCGCCAAGTCGTGAACTAAGGATTGATCGTGGCGATACGAGGTAACCACTCATGAACTATCGCGGAACTCGTCGCGGCGTTCAGAGTGAAGGCGATGTCGACGCGATGTGCAGCCGGCTCCAGTCGCTGCGTTGATTGAGCGCGATCGAGCGCGGCTGCGGCTCGTGCCTGCTCAGCGAGAGGCCGTGCGCCGTCTTCGCCCAATGGTGCGGCCGGAAGATGAGGTCGAACAACGCGCGCCAAGCCGCGATCGATGCGAGCGGCCAGTAGAGCGGCATGGTGAGCGCCGCCCGCGCGTGGCCCAGATTGTTGGAGAGGGCGCAGGCGCTGAGCGCCGCGAGCATGGCCACGCTGTAGCCGAAGACAACAAGGATGAAGTCTTCGATCTTCAGAAGGTCATAGGGTGAGAGCGCTGCGATCAGCACGACGAAGGCGAGCGGCCCGTGCGCAAACGCGGCGATTACGCCGCCGCCGAGCATGAGCTGCATGGATGCAAAGCCGGCCAATCCCATCTCGCGAATTGCGCGCGCGGGATCGCGCATGAGCACGAGCCAGCTCTGCATGTGGCCTTTTATCCAGCGCGTGCGCTGACTGAGCCATGCGCCGAGGGTGATCGGCGCTTCCTCGAACGTGGGCGGACCGATTACGCCGCTCACATAGCCGTCGCGCGCGAGCCGATAGCCGAGGTCGGCGTCCTCGGTAACGTTGAAGGGATCCCAGCCGCCGCATGCCCGCACGGCCGCGGTGCGGAAGTGATTGCTCGAACCGCCCAACGGCAGGGGCAACCCCCAGCGCGCGAGCATCGGCAGCATTTCCCGGAACTGGATGGCATATTCGGCGGCGAACTGGCGGGCGATCCAACTGTCTTCCGCATTATCGATGTCGAGCGGCGCCTGAAGGCAGGCGAGGCGCTCGCCGCCGTCCTGAAACGCGGCGAGCGCCGCGCGCAATTGCTGCGCATGAGGGCGATCCTCCGCGTCGTACACGACAAGATATTCGCCGCGCGTCAGCGCCAGCCCCGCGTTCAGCGCTTTCGGCTTAGTGCGCGGCGCCGCGGGCGGGACCACGACAACTTCGATCTCCGGCGTCGTGGCGGCGGCGAGCGCCGCATTCACTGTCTCATGATCGTCGCCCTCAACCAGCAAGATCACCTGCAGCGCATGCAGCGGATAGTCCAGCCGCCGCAGCGACGCCACGAGATCCGGGACCACATTCGCTTCGCGATAGAGCGGGCAAAGGATCGTGTATGTCGGCCATTCTGCCGGCGCCGCGAGGCGCCAGAGCACACGCTTCAGGTTCGAGGCGGCGATGAGCCGCCAAGCGATCGCGACGCCGAACAGCGCCAGCGCGCCGTAATGGATGATATTTCCCGTCAGCGCCGGGGCAGTACGCACAACCCAGACGAGGCCTGAGAAGAGCGCGATGAGCGCGATGAGTTGGGTGATATAGAACGTGCGCTTGGCGGAGCGCGGCGGGTGAGCGCGATGAAATCCCAAGCAGGCGGCGTCGAGTTCTGCCGCGTCGAGCGCATGAGCTGCACGCTGCCGGTCCGCCCCGTCCATCCCCATGGGCGGTGAGGAGAACGATCAGGAGTTGTTTTCCACAACCAACTGTAGATTGTAAACGCGCGGCGCGAGGCGTTCTACAAGAGCTCGCCTGCAAGGCCCTTGCGCAACAGCGCCGCTGTTTCCCGAACGCCGAAAATAGCAGCGAAGCTGCCGAACCGCGGGCCGGCTTCCTGGCCGAAGCACACCTCGTAGAGCGCCTTGAACCAATCGCGCAGCGGTTCGAACGCGTGGTCCTTGCCGACGGCATAGACCTCGTTCTGGACCGTCTCCGCGTCGGTCGTGTCCGCGGGGAGGGCCTCGAAGCGCTTGATCAAATCCTCGAACGCGGCGCGTTCCTTCTCCGTCGCCGCGCGGAAGCGCTTTGTCGGCTTCACGAAGCCTTCGTAATAGGCGATGGCATAGCCGCAGAGCCGGTCGAGCATCGGATGCGTTGCGGGCGAGGCGCCCGGCGCATACTTGCCGATGAACTTCCAGAGCTGCTCCTTCGTCTCCGCATTCGCCGCCGCGACGAGATTGAGCAACAGCGCGAACGTGATCGTCGCCGGCGCGACCGTGGCGTTGGCTTGGTATTGCGCAGCCATTTCCGGCGCCGGCGGCTTGCCGGAGTGCATGTGCCACACCGGATTTTCCAGGCGCTCAGCTTCGTTCTGCTTCGGGTAAGCGTCGATGAACGAGAGATACTCGTCCACGGCCTTCGGGATCACATCGAAATAGAGCCGCTTTGCCGTTTTCGGCTTTTGATAGATGTAATAAGCAAGGCTCTCCGGCGGCGCATAACGCAGCCATTCGTCGATCGTCAGGCCATTGCCCTTGGATTTTGAGATTTTCTGGCCGTGCTCGTCGAGGAAAAGTTCGTAATTGAATCCATCCGGCGGCGCGCCGCCCAACACGCGGCAAATCTTCGAACTCTGCTGCACACTGTCGATCAGATCCTTGCCGGACATTTCGTAATCGACGCCCAGCGCCGCCCAGCGCAGCGCCCAATCAGGCTTCCATTGAATCTTTACGTTGCCGCCGGTGACCGGGACTTCAGTGCGTGCGCCGTCCTCGTCTTCGAACGTGATCGTGCCCCGCTCGAAATTGCGGGCGAGCGTGGGGACCTGCAGCACACGCCCCGTCTTCGGGCTGATCGGTAGGAACGGCGAATAAGTCGCGCGCCGCTCTTCGCCTAGCGTCGGCAGCATGATCGCCATCACCTGGTCGTAGCGGTCGAGCATGGTCAGCAGCGTCTTGTCGAATGCGCCTGACTTATATTGCTCGGTCGAGGACATGAATTCGTACTCGAACCCGAAGCCGTCGAGGAACGCGCGCAGTTGAGCGTTGTTGTGGTGCGCGAAGCTCTGGCAGCAGCCGAACGGATCCGGCACTTGCGTCAGCGGCTTGTGCAGGTTCGCTTGCAGCACCGCCTTGTTCGGGATGTTGTCCGGGACCTTTCTGAGGCCGTCCATGTCGTCGCTGAAGGCGATCAGCCGCGTCTTGATCCGATCGTCCGTCAGCACCCGGAACGCGTGGCGCACCATGGTTGTGCGCGCCACTTCCTGGAAGGTGCCGATGTGCGGCAGGCCTGACGGGCCGTACCCCGTCTCGAAGATGACCGTATCCTTCGGCGTTTTCTTCAGCCGCTCGACGATCAGGCGCGCTTGTTCGAACGGCCAGGCTCTGGCGGCGGCGGCAAGCGTTGCGAGGTCGGTCATCGGCGAATCCCAGGAAGAAACCCGCATAACGCGCGCTCGGCTCCGCGCAAAGCCGCCATTGCGCATTGACGCGAACGAGGCAGACTGGCGCGCATGCGGATCCTGATCCTGTTCCGGCACGCAAAAGCCGTGCGCGCACACGAAGCCGACAGCGACGAGGCGCGCGGGCTCACCGGTCGTGGCCGCCGCGAGGCCGCGCTCGCGGGCGCGGCGATGGAGGACGCGGGGTTGAAGCCCGCGTTGGCGCTCGTCTCATCTTCCCAGCGCACGCGCGAGACCGCCGAGTTCGGGCTGCAGAATTTCGCGCTGGAGACGCGTTTCGAGGACGCGCTCTATCACGCCGCGCCCGAAGGGATCTGGGATGCGTTTTCCGCCAGCGACGCCGACAGCGTCGTCATCGTCGGCCACAATCCCGGCCTCGGCGAACTGGTGTCGACTTTGGTGCATCAGGCGCACGACGGCTCAAAACTGGCGCGCGACCTCTCTGGACATCTGCCGACCGCGGCCTTCGCCGCGTTCGAAATCCGCGGCGATCTCCTCCGCGCCGCCGGCCCACGTCTGATCGCGGCGTGGAAGCCCGAGCGATAAGGCCAGGAGATTGAGCGCTCGCGCGAAGTGTTACTGGCTCGCCCACAAAACGCGCGCGATCCAATCGATCTCCGCTGCCGCCAGCGTGCGCGGGGGGTGCGCTGGATTGAGCGAGATAAGCTCAACGCTTTGCTCGTTGCGCCGGCCGAGCACCTTGGCCATCACTTCACCGCCGCGCGTGCGCACCACCACGCGGTCGCCGCGCCGCACCGATCCGCCCGGCTGCACGATCACGACATCGCCCGCGCGAAACACAGGCTCCATGGAATCGCCGGCGATCTCGAGCGCATAGACGCGTTCATCGCCGAGATCGGGAAAGCGCACCGTTTCGTCGGCCCCCACCGGAAAGCCTTGCTCGTCGAAGAAGCCGTCGGCGCCCGCGCGCGCCATGCCGACGATGGGAATGGCGCGGCCCGCGCCGCCCGAACGTCCCGCGAGCAGGGCAGCGAATTCGTCCCAGCCTGTCTCCGCCGCCGCCAGAGCGCGTGAGACGCTTTCGGTCGACGGCCAGCGCGGTTTGCCGTCCGGCGCCTGCCGTTTGGACTTGTTGAACGTGGTCGGATCAAGCCCGGCGGCGCGCGCCAGGCCAGAGGCCGAAAGCCCGCGCCGCTGCGCCAGCGCATCGAGGGCGCGCCAGATGTCGCCGTGCTGCATCGGCGGAGCATAGCACCACAAGAAGGACTTTCAACCCAGAAATAGGAAAAAAATCCCCGGGCTAGGCGGGGGGACAAAATCGGTTCAAGCGGCCCGCCGTGAGTTTGCATGACATTGCTACGCGCGGCCTCCGGCTGATCGATCCGGAAGCGGCGCACAAGGCCGCGCTCTCGGCGCTCCGGTTGGGGCTGGGCCCGCGCGCACGCGCCGACCGCTGGCCACGGCTCAAGACAACCCTTGCAGGCTTGGACTTGCCCAATCCGATCGGCATGGCCGCAGGCTTCGACAAGAATTGCGAGGCGCCGGACGCGTTGCTGGCCGCGGGTTTCGGCTTCGTCGAATGCGGAACGGTGACGCCGAAGCCGCAGAGCGGCAATCCCCAGCCGCGTATCTTTCGCCTCGCCGAGGACCGCGCGATCATCAATCGCCTCGGCTTCAACAATGATGGGCTTGACGCGTTCGTCGATCGCCTCGCCGCGCGCGCGCGCCATCACGGCGTCGTCGGCGCCAATGTCGGCGCCAACAAGGACAGCGCAGACCGC
>JAEWNX010000087.1 GCA_023461135.1 Pseudomonadota bacterium | reverse complement strand
CCCTCATGCAGCACGATCTTCGAAGCGAACGTCGCTTGCGGCCATTCGAGCAGGGCGGCGAGCATCTGGCCCGTCGCGTTGTTGTCGTCGTCGATCGCCTGCTTGCCGAGGATCACGAGGTCCGGCTTCTCTGCGTCGACCACGGCCTTCAGCAACTTGGCCACCGCGAGCGGTTCCACGTCGCCTTCGGTCTTCACCAGAATGCCGCGGTCGGCGCCGATGGCGAGCGCGTTGCGGAGCGTCTCCTGCGCTTGTTCCGGCCCGATCGACACGGCCACGACTTCCTTGGCCGCGTCCTTGGCGTGCCCGCCGCCGCCTTCCTTCATGCGCACGGCTTCTTCCACCGCGATTTCGCAGAACGGGTTGATCGACATTTTGAGGTTGGACAGGTCGACGCCCGAGCCATCCGGCTTCACGCGGACCTTGAGATTGAAGTCGAGCACCCGCTTGACCGGGACAAGCACCTTCATCGTTGAATTCCTTGAGACATTCGTCAGCCGCTGAGCGGCGCGCGTTGCGCGGCCTACTAATCGTGTAAGAAAAGCCGCGTCAATGCGACTATCGGGACGAGGAACCTTGGGGGAGCATCGTGATCTCACGCCGACCACTGCTGCTGGGCGCCGCTGCGTCAGGGCTGCTGGCCGTACCGGCCTGGGCGCAAGGCGCCGGGGACTTTGCCGGCAACTGGCATGGCGTATTGAATCTAGGTCAGACGCGGCTGCGGCTCAGGTTCGAGATTGCTGACGGTCCCCGCGCCGCGCTCTACAGTCTCGATCAAGGCAATGCGGCCATTGCCGCCGCGTCGACGCAGATCGACGGCGCGCGCATTGACATAAGCTTTCCGAATATTGGCGCACGCTTTCAGGGCCGGCTCACGGACGGCCGCATCGACGGCAATTTCACACAAGGCGGGGCGACCCTGCCGCTGTCGCTCGGGCGCGAACCCATCGCCCAGACTGCCGCGCCGCCGGTCGAGGCGCTGACGCAGGCGCGACTCGCAGAGCTGCGCGCCGCCGTCGGCGCGCCAGCGATGGCAGCGGCCGCGGCCAAGCGCGAGGGCCGCAGCATCGCTTTTGCCGACGGATTGCGCGCCGTCGGGCAAGCCGCAGCCGTAACCACGTCTGATCGCTGGCATCTGGGCTCGATCACCAAGTCGATGACCTCCACGCTGGTGGCGCGCGCTGCCGAAGCCGGCGCAATCTCGTGGGATGACACGGTCGCAGATGTGCTGGGCGCCGCCGCGCCGGAGATGCGCGCGGAGTATCGCAACATCACATATCGCCAACTGCTCAGCCATCGCAGCGGCCTGCCTGCAAACATCGAGACGGCGCAGCTGCTCACTTTTCCACGCTACAGCGACGATCCGCGCCAGGAGCGCGTCGCCTATGCGCGCATGGCTTTGGCGCAGGCGCCGCTCGGGCCGCCCGAGCGCACCTTTACCTATTCCAACAGCGGTTATGTCGTCGCCGGCGCCATGCTCGAAGCGCGGATGGGCCCGACCTGGGAGTCGCTGATCCAACAGCACGTTTTCGCCCCGCTCGGCATGGCCAGCGCCGGGCAGGGCGCCCCGGGAAGCCCCGGCGTGTACGACCAGCCCGTCGGCCACAACGCCGGCGTCAGCGGGCTTCTGCCGTTCCCTCCCGGCGGCGAGATAACCGATAATCCCGCGGTGCTCGGCCCAGCCGGCCGCGTGCACGCCGCCTTCGAGGACGTGCTCAAATATCTCGCCGCGCATCGCGACCGGACGTCCTTCCTGCGCAGGGAGAGCTGGGAGCGGCTGCACACTCCGCCGTTCGGCGGCGACTACGCGATGGGCTGGGTGCAGCGTGACGGCGGCCTTTGGCACAACGGGTCGAATACGCTCTGGTATGCCGAGGTCAGCTTCAATCCGAACACCGGCGTCATCGCGGCGGCGGCCGCCAATGACGGACGCGTCGGCGTGGTCGGGCCGACCCTCGGCACGGTGTTGCGCAGCGCCGCGCTTGCGGTCGCCTAGCGGCTGAGCACGCTCGGCCAGTTCGCGTTGGCGCTGGCGATGAAGCCGGGGATGTCGCGTTCCCAGCGCGTCTGAATCTCGTCGTTGTAGTTGAGGTAGAGCTTGCCATCGACGATGCGCCAGTTCTGCGGGTTGCCCGCGGCCGTGTAGCCGTTGGCGACGGCCCAGGCGCAATAGCCGCCATATTGCGGCGTGTAACGCGATGGGTTGGCGCGGAACGCGGCGAGATGCTCGGCCGAGGCGAAGCGATACTCGTAGCCCTGGTGCGTGACGCGGTGCTCGCTCGTGCCGCGCACGGGGCGCCCGTCGGTGAAATACGCCACCGGATCATAGCCGCCGACGGCGACGCGTGAGAGCAGGCTCGTATGCACCGGCCCCTGATCGGCGAGCGCCGGCGGAGCGGCGAAGAGCGCCGTGAGCGCGAAGACGGCGGCGGCGAAGACCTTGCGCATTAAGTGACTCCTTAGGCGGCGGCGCGCAGCGGCGTGGCGGCGCGAACGGTTTTTTG
>JAEWNX010000086.1 GCA_023461135.1 Pseudomonadota bacterium | reverse complement strand
GTTCCACAAAGCGGCGATGATGATGGATCTCGAAGTGCGCCGCACGTCGCTGAAGGATTATCTCGCCGACCCGGCCGCGATCGGCGACGCGGCCGACGAACAGACGATCATGATCGTGGGGTCGGCGCCGTGCTTTCCCTTCGGCCTCATCGATCCGATTGAAGAGCTGGGCGAACTCGCGCAGCGGCGCGGGCTTTGGCTCCATGTCGATGCCTGCGTGGGCGGGTACATTGCGCCGTTCGTGAAGATGAATGGCGCGGACTTACCGGTATGGGATTTTGCTGTCCCGGGCGTATCGTCCATTTCCGGCGATCTGCACAAATACGGCTACGCCTCGAAAGGCGCGTCCACCGTTTTCTTCCGCACCGAAGCGATGAAAGAGCACATGATCTTCGACGCCGGCCCTTGGCCGCTCGGGCGCATGATCACGCCGACGCTGGCGGGCACGCGGCCCGGCGGCGCCATCGCGGCGGCGTGGGCGGTGATGCACTTCCTGGGCGTTGAGGGTTACCGGGAGAAGCAGCGCATGGTGACGCAGGCGCGCGAGAAGATCGAAGCCGGCGTGACGCGTTTCGGTTTCCGCGTGCTCGGCAAACCGCAACTTGGCATCGTCTCGTTCGCGCACGATCGGGCTGACGTGTTCGCGCTTCTCGCAAAGCTGCACCACAAGGGCTGGATCACGGCGGCGAACATCGATCCCAAGGCGCTACACCTGATGCTTTCGCCTGTGCACCTCAATGCGTCGGATGAGTACCTCCGCGATCTTGAGGAAGCGCTACGCGAAACAGGGGACGGCGCCGCCGCTGCGCAGCCGACCTACGCGCGCTAGCGCCGGGTCAGCGGTTTGGGCCGTCGCGTGAGGCTACGATCAGCGTCACCCAGCGGCCCCAGAAGACCCAGCACGCCGAGCATGGCGCCCCCAGCTTGCCAGCCCGGACGGGCGCCTCTATATGGCCGTCTCCCGCGTTTCCCAGCGGTTCCGCGGGCCCTTCGTCTATCGGTTAGGACGTCAGGTTTTCAACCTGAAAAGAGGGGTTCGATTCCCCTAGGGCCTGCCATACATCCGCCTTCTGGCGCTTCGTTTCTCCGTGCTAAGAGCCGGACTGGAAACGAGGAGCGCCCATGTCCTGGAAGACCATCGCCGCCGCCGTCGCCGCAGGCGCACTTGCGTCGCTGGGCGGTTGCGCTCAGTCCGAGCAACAGGACAAGGGCGCGGGAGGGGCTGCCGTGCAAACCGAAGTGGTGACGATCGAGACCGAGGGCGGCCCGGTGCGCATCAATGCTGAAATCGCCGACGACGAGCAGGAGCGCAACCGCGGGCTGATGTTCCGCCAGTCCCTCGGCGACAACGAGGGCATGCTCTTCCACTTCCAGGAGCCCGAGATGGCCAGCTTCTGGATGCGCAACACGATCGTCTCGCTGGACATCATTTTTATTGGCGTCGACGGACGCATCCTGAACATTGCCGACCACACGACGCCGTATTCGGAGGATTCCATTCCGGCTGACGGACTGACGCGCGGCGTCCTGGAAATCCGGGCCGGCCGCGCCGAGGAGCTCGGAATCCGGCCAGGTGACCGCGTCCGGCATCGAATCTTCCCCAGCTAACGCGTTGAAGGCGCGGCCTCTACATGGCAACAGGGAAGCAGTCGGGGTGTAGCTCAGCCTGGTAGAGCATTAGCTTTGGGAGCTAAGGGTCGCGAGTTCGAATCCCGCCGCCCCGACCATGATACTGCACGATTTTTTCCAAAAGCGGGAAGCGCGATCGGCCCTCGGGGTCACGCTGGGGTCACAGGCAGGCTGGAATTCCGCTGGCTGCTATCCCAATGTGGGCGCAATTGCCGCGGGCCATCCGGCGCGCCGATGACGGGCCTCGAATGCGGACACAGGCCAGCGCTAACTTCGACTTTCTCCGCGGGCACAGCGCACAGCTTCATCGATTGGCTGTGTTGGCAGAGCATTACTTTCCCAGTGACCCCAATACCGCGCTGATCAAGCTGCGCCAGTTCGCGGAGCTGCTGGCGCGGGAGACCGGCGCGCGGGCCGGCGTAGCCGAAGTCGCCGGCGAACCCTTCAGCGACTATCTGCGCCGGCTGTCCTTCTCCGGTTATGCGCCAACGCGGGTCATGGACCTGTTCCACTTCCTGCGCAGGGCTGGGAATGAAGCGGCGCACGAGGGGCGCGAGGATTTCCGGGGCGCTCTCGATGCACTCAAAATGGCGCGTGAGCTGGCGGTCTGGCACGTGCGTGTGTTCGGCGATGACGCGAAGTTCTCGCCGGGCGCTTTCACGCCGCCAGCCGCGCCGCCAGATCCTAGCGCGGCCCTGAAAGAGGAGCTGGCGCGGCTGCGGGGCGAAGCCGATGCGCACCGCGCCGCGGTGGAGGTGGAGCGTGAGCGCGCCGCTGCTGCAGATGCTGAACGACTGTCGGCGCAAGAGCGGGCGCAACGCGCAGCGGAAGAGCGTGTATTGTGGCAGAGCATCGCTGAAGAAGCGGAAGCAGCGTCGAACGCCGTGCGTGCTCAGCTCGCGCAATTGCAGCACCAGAGCGCCGAGCTGCCCGCGGCCGAGCGCGCGGCCTTGGAGCGCCAAGCCGCGGAAGCGGCCGAAGAGATCAATCTCGATGAAGCCGCAACACGATCCCTGATTGATGCGAAGCTTCGCGAGTCCGGATGGGAAGCCGATACGC
>JAEWNX010000085.1 GCA_023461135.1 Pseudomonadota bacterium | reverse complement strand
TCGGCCGCACGCACGCTCTCGCGCACGCACGTCACCGCGAATTCCTGCTTTGTTGGGGAACTAAGACTTTGCCGCACACCGCGGAACTTCGCACCATTTGCCGGTCAAACCCGGCGCTTCACGCCTTCGCTTATGAGCGAGGCCCTTGGGGGAGGCAAGTGTCAAGTCGATGCTTTACGCCGGATTCATCTCGTTGCCGCCCCGCCGTTCACGCAGGGCGACAAGCTGGGAGACGATCGCGGCGCCCAGTAATTTCGAGGCGATTCCGGTCAAAATCGTGCCCCAGGCGAAAATGCCCTCCTGCCCGGGAATGTGCGAGGCGAGCCAGATGAACACCATCTGGTCCAAGGGCGCCGAGACCGTGCTCGAGATCATGATGCGCTGTGAGAGGGGCCGTTTGGAAAACGTATACACCGCCCAGTCCACCGTCTCGCTGATCAGGAACGCCGCCGCGCTCGCGAACACGACGACGATCCAGGAGGTCAGCATCGACAGCACAAGGCCGGTGATCATCGCGCCCCAGACCCAGTGCTTCATCTCGCGCTGCGCGAAGTCGCGCACGACGAGCACCAGGCCCGTCACCACCGCCAAGGGTTGAAACATGCCGGCGCCAAGCCATTCCGGGATGGCGAAAGTTGGCACAGCCCCGAACGACCAATTGATAAGCGGCATCAGGCCGACATAAAGCGCGGCCCAACGCCAACCGGCGAAATAGAACGCCGCCATCGCCGCCAGCACGATCGGCACAGCGATGTGAGCCTGTTGCAGGAAAAGGAAAATTTCTTCCACGTTCATGCGGTTCTTCTGCCGTTCACCTGTGGATTCGTCCAGCGTGACGGCCGTAACAGCCGCTCCGCTGCGGTCCCCCTAGGTTTTGCTCATCGCGAGCACGCGATGAAGGTTCTTGACCAGGGAGCGCGCCATGATGAAGTTCTACTGTCTGATCGCCGCGGCGGCTGTGTGTTTCCCCGCCGCTTTCGCAGTCGCAAACCAAGCCGCGATGATCGTCGCCTAAGTGCGCGACGCTCGTGGCGAGGGGGAAGGGCGCGGAGCAATCCGCGCCCTTTTGCTTGTCAGCGCAGCAGCCAGCCGCTTTGGCCTTTGGTGAGCGCGTTCGCCAGGAACGGCAGTGTTTCTTCGAGCGCCCCGCGCAGACCGAACGGCGGATTCACCAGATAAACGCTCGAGCCGACCAGCCGGCCTTCTCGGGTTGGCGCTGCAACCCACAGATCGGCGCGCAGCGTTTCTCTTGCGCCCTGTGCGCGCGCTTCATCGTCAGCGGAGGCGAGCGCGCTTTCGTTCTTCAGCGGGCGCCACCACAAATACGTCCCGTGGCCGAAGCGTTTGAGCGCCGCGCCCAGAGCGGCCGCGGTTTGCGCAAGTTCATCCGGCGCTTCGTAAGGCGGATCGATCATCACCAGCCCGCGCCGCTCCGCCGGCGGCAACAGCGCGCCGAGCGCCTCGTAGCCATCGCGCTCATGCAAGCGGATGTTCGGGCTGCGCGGCATCGTTCGGCGCAGAGCTGCGTACTCTTCCGGATGCAGCTCGCACGCGGCCAGCACGTCATCGCCGCGCAAAGCTTGCGCGATCAGCGCCGGCGAACCGGGATAGGTGCGCAGTTCGCCCGCAAGATTGAACGCACGCACCGCTTGCACGTAGCGCGCGATCAGCGGCGGCGGATCGGGCCAATCCATCAGCCGCGCCACGCCGTCGCTCCATTCCGGACTGCGCAGCGCTTCATCACTCAGAAGATCGTATGTGCCGCGCCCGGCATGCGTGTCGAGCACCGCGAACGGCGCATCTTTCCGCTTTAGCGCGTCGAGGCAGAACAGCAGCACCGCGTGTTTCAGCACGTCGGCATGATTGCCGGCATGGAAGGCATGGCGATAATTCATGACCGAGAGGGCTAGCCGCAGCGGCGCGTGAACGCCAGATGTGGCTCATGACAGGATTCCGCGACAACACCGCCGCCCATCGCTATGAGCTCGACCACGAGGGCGGTCCGTCCTTTGCCGAGTACACGGACGGCGACGGCGTCCGCTACATCACGCACGTCGAAACGCCGCACGAGGCGCGCGGACAGGGCCATTCTGGGCGCTTGATGGCGGCCATCGTGGAAAGCGCGCGCAGTGGGGAACGCAAACTCGTCCCCCAATGCAGCTACGCCGTTGCATATTTCCGCCGCCACAAGGAAGCGGCGGACGTCCTCTCCGCCTAGTCGCGCGGCTGCGGCACGACCCGAAGGTACGGCTTCACTGTGGTCCAGCCGTTGGGGAAGCGCGTCTTGGCTTCCTCATCGCTGACGGACGGCACGATGATGCAGTCTTCGCCGGCTTTCCAATTCACCGGCGTCGCCACTTTGTGCTTGGCGGTGAGCTGGATCGAATCCACCAGGCGCAGCACTTCATCGAAGTTGCGGCCGGAGGACATCGGATAATAGAGCGTCGCCTTGATCATCTTGTCGGGGCCGATGATGAAAACGGTGCGCACGGTGGCGTTCGTCGCCGCCGTACGGCCCTCCGACGTAGTGCCGGCGTCGCCGGGCAGCATGTCGTAGAGTTTCGCTACTTTCAGATCGCTGTCGCCGATCATCGGATATTGCACGTCGCCGCCAGTCACTTCGCGAATATCCTTGCGCCAACGATCGTGGTCGCCGACCGGATCGACCGACAGGCCCATGATCTTCACGTTGCGCTTCTTGAACTCCGGCTCGAGCTTGGCGAGGTAGCCGAGCTCGGTCGTGCAGACCGGCGTGAAGTCTTTCGGGTGCGAGAACAGGACCGCGTAGCTGTCGCCGATCCAGTCGTGGAATTTTTTTGGGCCGTGTGTGT
>JAEWNX010000084.1 GCA_023461135.1 Pseudomonadota bacterium | reverse complement strand
GTATTGTAGGTTACGCGTAGCGGCTCCTCGACGCCCTTGACCCATTGCGGGTTAACGCTCTCGATCACTGCCCACGTCGCCACCGGCTTCACGTAGACGCGCTGGCCCTTATGGAAGACAGCCTTCGCCATTGGTACTCGCCCCGAAATCTGAAGGGACAGCCTAGCGCACTCCCCTTGAGCCTTCGTGAACAGACGTTGACGCCAAGACACTCTTTCGCCGCGTGCGGGCGCGGCATTAAGGTGCCGGCAACCATAAGACCCGGGAGGACGGGGTGAATTTCGACTTCTCCGACGATCAGAAGAGCTTGCGCGACGAGGCGCGGCGCTTTCTGTCCGAAAAGGCCGGCGCCAAGGTGACGCGCCGCGTCTTGGATGACGCTAAAATCTCATACGACGAAGGCCTGTGGCGCGCTGTCGCCGAGATGGGCTGGATCGGGACCGCCATTCCGGAAGAGTACGGCGGCACAGGGCTTGGGCGGCTCGAACTCTGCGTGCTGGCGGAAGAACTGGGCCGCGCCGTCGCGCCCATTCCGTTTTCCTCGACCGTCTATTTCTTCGCCGAGGCTCTGATGCTCGCCGGCAGCGAAGCGCAGAAGAAAGCGCTGCTGCCGAAGATCGCTGCTGGCGAGGTGATCGGCTGCTTTGCCCTGAGCGAAGGCCCGGGCGCGCCGACGCCGGCCAGCATCGGCGCAAAGTTCGACGGCTCGGCGCTGAGCGGCGTCAAGATCCCCGTGACGGACGGCGATTGCGCAACGCACGCCATCGTCGTCGCCAAGGAAGGCTCCGGCGTCTCGCTGGCGCTGGTCGACCTCAATCAATCGGGCGTCACGCGCACGACGCTGAAGACGCTCGATCCTACGCGCGGCCACGCGAAGCTCGAGTTCAAGAACGCAAAAGCCGAGCGCCTCGGCGCGGCCGGGCAGGGCTGGGAGTTGGCGGAAGCCATCCTCGACCGCGCCGCGGTGCTGATCGCGTTCGAGCAAGTCGGCGGCAGCGCCGCGTGTTTGGAAATGGCGACCGACTACGCCAAGAACCGCTACGCATTCTCACGTCCCATTGGTTCGTTCCAAGCGATCAAGCACAAGCTCGCGGAAATGTACGTCGCGATCGAGGTCGCGCGCTCGAACGCCTATTACGGCGCGTGGGCGCTTTCGACGGAAGCAGCCGAGCTTCCCTTTGCCGCCGCCGCATCGCGCGCGGCTGCAAGCGACTGCTACTATCTCTGCGCCAAGGAGAACATCCAGACGCACGGCGGCATGGGTTTCACCTGGGAGGTCGACTGCCACCTCTTCTTCCGCCGCGCCAAGCTGCTCGCGCTGCAAGCTGGCGCGCCGGCGGTGTGGAAGGAAAAACTCGTGAAGCGGCTCGAGCAGAGGAATGCCGCGTGATGAGAGCGCTGCTCGCCTCCGCGATTTTTGTGTTGGGAGCCTGTGGTGCGGATTCGGCCCCGACGGCTTCCGAGCCGCCCACCCCGACGGCGGTGGTGGCGAGCGAGCACACTAGTGAGTGGCTGGTCAACAGGTGTTCCCAACGAACAATCGTGATGGGTCGAACACAGAGCGGCGATGTGGATCAAACTGGTGAAACGATCGATGGGTATTGCGCGGGTTATCTCCGAGCGACGTTCGAATCGATGATCGCGAATTCGCAGATTTGCTTGGAAAACAGCGATCCTCCCGATGATCACTTTCTGGCGTCCGTACTGCAGACGTACGCAGAACGCACGCCGCCGGGGGACGTCGCGTCGGACCAATTTGCCAAGGCCGCTATCGCGAACGCGTTCGCCTGTGCGCGCGATCAATCGAATTGAACTGGAGCGAACCCATGGATTTCAACGACACGCCCGAAGAAGCCAAGTTTCGCAGCGAAGCGCGCGCGTTCTTGGAGGCGAACCTCAAACCCAAGAGCGCCGAGAGCGAGCGGATGATCCGCAAGCTCACACCAGCCGAATACATGAAGGCGGCCAAGGCGTATCAGGCCAAAAAAGCCGAAGCGGGGTTTGCCGGGATCACATGGGCTAAAGAGCAGGGTGGGCGCGCTCTGCCGCCGATCTATGCAGTCATCTTCAACCAGGAAGAAGCGAAGTTCGACGCGCCCTCCGCGCCGTTCTCCATTGGCCTCGGCATGTGCGTGCCGACGGTGATCGCGTTCGCGGACGACGCCATTAAGGATCGCTACGTCGCCAAGGCGCTGCGCGGCGATGAGATCTGGTGCCAGCTCTTCTCCGAACCCGGCGCGGGTTCGGACGTCGCCGCCTCGAAAACCAAGGCCGTGCGCGAGGGCGACGACTGGATCGTCAACGGTCAGAAAGTGTGGACCACGGGCGCGCACTTCGCCGATTTCGGCATCCTGCTCGTGCGCACCAATCCGGACGTGGAAAAGCACAAGGGCCTCACCATGTTCATCGTCGACATGAAGGCCAAGGGCGTCGAGGCGCGTCCAATCCACCAGGCCTCGGGCGGGCGCGAGTTCAACGAAGTCTACTTCACCGACGTCCGCATCCCGGACAAAAACCGCTTGGGCGAACCTGGCCAAGGCTGGGGCGTCGCGCTGGTGACGCTGATGAACGAACGCCTCGCGGTCGGAGGGTCCTACGGTCCCGACTACAAGGAGATTTTCGACTTCGCGCGCGGCGTCAATTCGCCCACAGGCGAAGGCCCACTCATCAAGGACGAGGCCTTCCGGCAGAAGCTCGCTGACTGGATCGTGCGCGCCGAGGGCTACAAACTCGCGAAATTCCGCACCATGACGGCGTTGTCGAAGGGGCAGACGCCGGGCCCGGAGAGCGCCATCGGCAAAGTGATCAACGCCAACCAGATGATGGACATCGCCAACACGGCGATCGAAGCGCAGGATCTCTACGGCATCATCAACGATCCCGAGCTTGCGACGCTCGAAGGCGCTTTCCACCAGAGCTACATGTTCGCGCCCGGCCTGCGCATCGCCGGCGGCACCGATGAAATCCTGAAAAACATCATCGCCGAACGCGTGCTCGGGCTGCCGCAGGACGTGCGGGTCGACAAGGGCGTGGCGTTCAAAGACTTGCCGACGGGGCGGTGAGCTAAGCGCGCGCTCCGAAACCTACTTCGCCTCGCGGGGCGCTTCCGTCCCCACGCGGCGGATCGTGCCTTCGAAGTTGGCGCCGGGATCGATGCCAAGGCCGGCGTGTCTGATCTCGCCGTCCACCACGGAGCCGGCGCAAAGCAGCACGTGTCCGCCATTGAGATTGCCGGTGACCACGCCATAAACGGCGATGCTGTCAGCCTTGACGTCGCCGCGCACCAAACCGCCTTGGCAGACGATCACGCTGGTGGCGCGCACGTCGCCTTCAACCTTGCCCTGGATGTAGAGTTCGTCCGACGTCGAAATCGAGCCGTCGATTTGCGTGTTGGCGGAGATCACCGAAGGATCGGGACGCGGCGTCGCGTCTTCGTTAGCGGCGTCTTGCGTGTCGTGTTCGAGCGCGCCGGATCGAGCAGCGCCAAAGCGCGCCGCGGCCTTGATCTTGGTAACCGATTCCGAAGCGGTGCGGGCAGCGCTCGCCATAGCCCCGCTCAGGTCGTGCGCGATCCCCGACATGACGAAGTCCCTTTCAGCGTGATTCAATCGCTCGCGGCTGCAAGTCCGGCGCCGCTAGGGAAGGGACGCCGCAAGCGCGTCGCGCGTTTTTCTCACGTCTTGGGCGCGGGAAACGGCGCCTTCTTGAACGGACCTGTGCCGTTTTCACGCTTGAACGCGCTGCCGGGCGGGGATTTGAGCAACGGTATGATGTCGGGATCGAGGTTGGCGATCGCGTTCACCGGGAAGATGTTAAAGTTCGCCGCATTGGCGACGTAGGCGTCGGACTCATCGCCCGCAAAGAAGCGCCAGCCGCTATCGCCGCGCGCGGTTTCGGTTTTGGGCGCCTCCGACGCCTCGCGCACCATGTAGCCGACCTTGCGGCCCGGCAGCGTGATCGCGTCGGAGGCAACGCAATCGCCCTGGCCCTTCACCAGTTCGCGGACGTCTTCCTTGCGGGGCTTGTAGGTCTTCATGTCCGCAGGTTAGCGGCGTGCGCGTCTGGCGCCTAGCTCGTGGCGCGGCCACTGAACCTGAATCGGCCGCGCCATGATTATCGACGTCCCGCGCAAGCGAACATTATTCCGTGGTCTTGCCGTCAAAATGCTCTTCAGTCTCTTCCGCTTTGGTTCTGTGGATCACCCCGTCGCGGTGCTCGGGGGGGCCGTACAGCGTGTAAAGCAGCAGCGGCGCCGGCCCTGTATTGCGCACGTTGTGGCGCGCGCCCGCCGGCACGATGATCGCGTCGTCGTCCCGAATGGGATGGCGGACGCCGTCGATGAGCACTTCGCCTTGGCCGCTTTCGATACGGAAGAACTGGTCGCGGTCATCATGGACCTCGGCGCCGATCTCTTCACCCGGCGGCAGCGCCATAAGCACGAGCTGCATGTTCTGTCCGGTATAGAGCACGCGTCGATAATCTGCGTTCTCGAGCGTCAGCCGCTCGATGTTGTCAACGAAACCTTTCATCGCTTGCCTCCTTCGCCACGGCTAGCGCCGATAGGTGACGATCTTCACGCGCTCTCCGGGCCGAAGCGCGGCGCCGCTCTCCATGCCGTTGAGAACGAGAAACCGTTCCAGGCGATAATCGTCGAACGCCATGCGATTGGCGAGCGTCTGCGGCGTGTCGCCGGACCGCACCTGCACGACATCGATCTCGCGCGCCCGCAGCGCGCCCGCTTCCTGCGCCGACAGCGTGCGCATGGAGCGCAGCATCGGCGTGAACGCGCCGAGGCTTCCGGCTGGAGCGAGCGTTATGAAATGATAGGCGCGATCGCCCGCGGCATAAGCGGTCACGGCGACATCGGCCATACCGGACTGCGTCTGCGCCCGTGCGGTCGCCGTCGCGGTGTCCAATCCGTTCGTAGTGCTGCGCTGCACTTGGCCGATCTGAGCCTGCGTGTTTCCCAGCACCTGGCGCAGCCCGTTGCTGGCGTGGGCGCCGAGATCGCCCTGAAGGGC
>JAEWNX010000083.1 GCA_023461135.1 Pseudomonadota bacterium | reverse complement strand
GAGTAAGACAGGCAGAGGAAACGTCCAGAACAAGCACGGCCCGGGAGCAATCCCGGGCCGTAACTTTGCCTATTGTGTCGGGATGGGTGGTCCGACCGGCTGCTGCTGATCCGGCGGCGGGCGTTGGGGGCCATCGCCGAACTGCCAAGTCAGCGCAAAGCGAACCCGTGTGCCTGGGCTCTCGAACTCCGTGCGCTCGAAATAGGTGTCGGTCGTGATCTCGTTCACGTTGCTTTGCGAGCTGAAGATATCCTGCGCCGAGAGCGTCCCGTAGAGCCGGTCGGTCAACTTCCGCCGCCATGTGAAGTTGGCGACGACGAACTCGTCCAGGTCGCTCTGCAAAGTATGGCGCGGCCCCTGGAATCGAAGTTCGAACTGGATCTGATCGGCGCCGAGCGCATTCTGATCGCTGTCGCGGTATTCCAGCGAAGCCGAGCCGTCATACTCGAACTCGTTGCGCCGTTCGATCACGCCGGCGCGCAGGAAGTCGAACTCGCGCTCCATCAGATTGACGTTCGCCGAATAGCGCCAGTGCTCGCTCAGCGGTCCGCGCAGGATCGCTTGCATGCCGCGCTGCTCGCTCGTGCCGGCGTTGACGGTGGTGGTCAGGATGGTGCCGTCGATCAGCGTCTCGGTGAACGGAGAAAAGATGTCCTCGCTGATGCGGTCGTAGAAGGTGAGGCTCAAGCTTCGGCCTTGCCGCTGATAGGTGAAGTTCGCTTCGTACGCGTCCGTCAGCGAGGGCTCCAGATCGGGATTGCCCTGCAAGGCGCGATTCACGTCCACGAAGCGCAGCGCGGGATCGAGTTGTTGCAGGCCGGGCCGCTGGATGCGGTTCGTGTAGCTGAGATCAATGTTGATGTTGTCGCCCCAGGGCCGGCGGATGTGGATGCTGGGGAAGTAGCGCATATCGACGTCGTCGGTTTCGAGGCCGCCCGAAACCACCTCACGGCGATAATTTTCCGCGCGCACACCGGGCTGGAACGTCCAATCGCCCAGGCCAAACTGGTATGTGCCGAACGCCGCCTGCGTTTCCTGCCGGCCCTCAAGCAGAGCGGCGTAATCCGGGGGAAGCGCCGGCCCGACAAGCGTTTCGCGCGCGTTCTCGATCTCGGTTTTCGAGCCATCGAGCGAGACCCCCACGGTGAGGAAGCGTTCTTCGGAGAAGGGCCGCTCGTATTCGACGCGAGCGTTCGCGCTGTTTGTGTCCTGGTGGTTGCGCGACACGAACTGGCTGGGCGCGCCCAGCACCGGATCGAAGCCGAATTCCTGCTCGAACTCGACGCCGTTATTGCCCACCGAGAAATTGGCCTTGAACAATTCGCGCGGCCGAGCGCCGTCCTGCTGGAATTCGAACGTAACGCCGTCGTTGTAGAACTCGACCATGTTCAAATACGACTGCGCCGACACGGGCACGCCTAGCTCGGTCGTCTCCGTATCGCGCATGATGTCGTTGCCGCCGCGCACGTGATCGAGCGCGAGGGTGAAGCGGCGCTTCTCGGTCGGGCGATAGCCAACGGTGGCGCGTCCGACATAATAGCCGCCGAACTCCACGTTCTGCTCGCCTTCTTCGAGGGTGGTGTCGCCGGAGCTGAGGACAGTGCGCTCGCGCTGGAAATCCTGCGCCTGCTCTCCACCCCAGCCGCCGAAACTGCCGCTGAGCGACCACGGCCCGCGCGACCAGTTCGGCGAAATGCCCATGTGATAGCTGCCGAGCGTGTCGACGCCGGCCTGGACCGAGCCGGTAAGCCCGCCATTGAATCGCTGGCGCGTGATGATGTTGATGATGCCGCCTGAGGCGGCCGCCGAATACTGCGCGCCCGGATTGGTGATAACCTCGATGCGCTCGACCTCCGCGCCCGTGATGCCGCGCAGCACCTGTTCCAGGTTCGCGCCCGGCACCGGCTGGCCGTTGATCTGGATGGTGACGTTGTCGGCGCCGAGAAGGGAGATGGCGCCCGATGGCGCCACGCTCACCGAGGGGATGCGCCCCAGCACATCGAACATGTTGCTCGACTGCGCAGCCGGGTCTTCGCGGAGCGTGTACGTACGACGGTCGATGCGTACTTGGTCGCCCGGCGCGAGGACGACGATCGGGTCCTCTTCGTCGATCTCTTCTTCCGTAAGCGAATCCGCCCCGGCCGGCGCGGGAGGAGAAGGTGGAGGCAGCGGTTGTTGCGCCTGCGTCACGCCGCTCACCGCGAACAAAGCAGCCGACGCCGAAAGAAGAATCCGCCTCACCTGAACCCCCGTTCCCGCAGTCTGAGCTCGCCAGAGTGTGCGTCAACGCTTGAGCGACATGCGCCATTCGTCGCTGCCGCCGTCGCCGCTTGCGATTTACCCATGATTTGTTGCCTCGATGTTGCGCTTATATTGCGGCCATGGCGCAGGGGCGGCATGAGGAAGTCCTGAGGTTTCGGTGGAACAGCCGGGCCGGCGCGCCCGGCGCGGGTGTTTTCCGCCTCAACTGGCGCCGCTTGCCCTAAGCTGGCGGCCATGCGAATCGGGCGAACGATATGACAGCAGGCACAGTTTCCCAGGCGCTGAAGCGCGTGAAACCGTCGGCCACAATGGCCATGAGCGCCAAGGCGCGCGCGCTGAAGGCGGCCGGCCGCGATTGCATCGCGCTCAGCCAAGGCGAGCCCGATTTCGACACGCCCGAGAACATCAAGGAAGCCGCGGCGCGCGCGATGCGCGAAGGCAAGACGAAATACACCGACGTTGACGGCATTCCGGAGCTGAAGGACGCGATCTGCGCGAAGTTCAAGCGCGAGAACGGGCTCGAGTACAAACGCAGCCAGATCAACGTGTCGCCTGGCGGCAAGCCGGTGATCTTCAACGCATTCATGGCGACGCTCGATGAAGGCGACGAAGTCGTCATCCCCGCGCCGTACTGGGTGAGTTATCCCGACATGGCGCTGATGTGCGGCGCAACGCCCGTATTCGTCGAAACTCGCCTCGAGGACGGCTTCAAAGTGCGTCCTGAAACGCTGGCGAAGGCGATCACGCCGCATACGAAGTGGCTGCTGCTGAACTCGCCGTCCAATCCCTCGGGCGCCGCGTACACCGCAGATGAACTGAAAGCGCTCGCCGCCGTTCTGCTCGATTATCCGCAGGTGATGGTGCTCACTGACGACATGTACGAGCACCTGACCTACGGCGACTTCAAGTTCGCGACGATCGCGCAGGTCGAGCCCAGGCTCTACGACCGCACGCTGACCAAGAACGGCGTGGCGAAAGCCTATTCGATGACGGGCTGGCGCATCGGATATGCCGGGGGTCCGGAATGGCTAATCAAGGCCATGTCCAACGTGATGGGGCAGACTACGTCGAACCCGTGCTCGATCTCGCAATGGGCGGCGGTGGAAGCGCTGAACGGTCCGCAGGATTTCATCGCGAAGAACCAGAAGCTGTTCGAAGGACGGCGCGATCTAGTTGTGTCGATGCTGAACCAGGCGCAGGGCATCAAGTGTCCGACGCCAGAGGGCGCGTTCTACGTCTATCCCTCCATCGCCGCGCTGATTGGCAAGAAGACGCAAACTGGCAAAGTGATCGATTGCGACGAAACGTTCGCGACCGAGCTTCTGGAAGCGGAGTGCGTCGCGCTCGTGCATGGCGGCGCCTTCGGGCTTAGCCCGAACTTCCGCATCTCTTACGCGACGTCGACGCAGTGCCTGGAAGACGCCTGCGCGCGCATACAGCGCTTCTGCGCCAGCTTGCGCTAGCCTGGACCGCCAGCGGTCCGGGCTAGTTCTCCAGCCTGAACGTTAGCCCAGCCTTCATCTGCAAGCGGTCGATCAGCGCATCGCCCATGGCGGCGAAAGGGGTCCAGACGCCGCCGGGGGTTTGTTCGCGCGGCGTATCGTTGAGGCAGAGCGCGGTTTCCGAAATCATCTTCGAGGTTGAGCCGTAGCCGGGATCCATGTCGCCGCTGACGCTGGCGCGGAGCGACGAACCATCCGCCGTCTTGCCGACGAACAGCGCTTCGTAATTGCCCGTTTCGCGGTCTTGCTTGCTCGGTCCTTCGCCGGGCTTGGGCAACGCGAACCGCTTCAGCAGCGCGCGCGTCGGACCGAACGTAAGGACAGCATTCTGCAACCGCGATTGGCGCAGCGCGGCGCGTGCACGCGCTTGGCCCTTTGCCCCATCTCCCGTGAACATCATTTCGCTGTAGGTGAAATCGCGTCCGTAGGGATAACCGCGCAGCGCGTTGGTACGGTGCACGTTCTTCGTGTTGATCGCCGCCATCACGAAGGGGGCCGCCCAGCCGGGAATGTCTTCGTCATGCACGACGGCGTCGAGCGGCGGCTGAGGCGCGAGCGTTTCGGGCGAGAGCGCGAACGGATTAGCCATCGTGTGCGCGAGCTTCGGATCGCGCTTCACCGCTTCCAGCGTCGCCAGCAAGCTTGCCGCCGTCCCGCCGGAGAAGCCCCCTTTCATGCGTCGCACGCGTGCGCGCACATCGCGCAGTGGCTGGCCGAAGCGCTGCTTGGCTTCCTGCTGCAAATAGAAGACGCCGCCGTCAAACGGGATGGAGTCGAAGCCGCACGAGAAGACGATGCGCGCGCCGCTGTCCTTCGCGGCCTTGTCGTATCTGCCGATCATTTCGGCCATCCAGTTCGGCTCACCGCAGAGATCGACGTAATCGGTCCCGGCGCGCGCGCATGCCGCGACCAAGCCTTCACCATAGCGTTGATAGGGCCCAACCGTCGTGATCACCACGCGCCCGCGATGCGCCAGCGCATCGAGCGCGCCGGCATCGTTGGCCTTGGCCTCGATCAGCGGAAAGTCCACCGGCGCGCCGATGTCCGCACGCACCTGCTTCAGCTTCTGCGTGTCGCGGCCGGCCAACGCCCAGCGCACGTCGCCTTGAGCGCCGTAGGTACGCAGCAAGTGCTCAGCTACCAGCCGGCCTGTGAAGCCGGTTGCGCCATAGACGATGATGTCGAATTCCTGTGCGCTCATGGGCTCCCCCGCCGCTACCGCTAGCATGCGGCGCCGAAGGAGGGGAGCCATTCGCTTTGGGCTCACGCTGACGCCACGGTACATGCTTTAGTCTCTGGGACTCATGCCGCCGCTCGCCATTGGCGCCGCTCTACTGTCGGCGCTCATCCACGCCAGCTGGAACGCCGCGCTGAAGGGCGGGCGTGGCGACCGCATCGCCGACGCCTTCCTAATTGCCGTCGGCGGCATCCTCACCTGGGCCGTGATCGCCGCGATTTGGGGCGCGCCGTGCGCCGAGGCATGGCCGTATCTTGCGGCGTCCGTGCTGATCCATCTCGTCTACTGGTACACGCTGTTCAACGCCTACGACGTTGGCGACATGAGCCACATCTACACGCTGTCGCGCGGCTCTGCGCCGATGCTGGTGGCGTTTGGTGCGGCGCTCACAGCGTACGAAATCCCGCCGCCGGTGAAGATGGCCGGTGTCGCCCTTGTCTCGGTTGGCGTGCTCTGCGTCGGTTTCAGTCCGCGCGCGCCTATGAAGGCGACGCTCTGGGCGCTAGGCATCGGCCTCTGCATCTCCGCGTACTCTCTGGTCGATGCGCTCGGCGCGCGCATGGCGGGCGATGCGCTCGTGTATGTGGCGTGGACGTCGGGCATCATGGGCGTGCCAATGATCGCCTTTGCCTATTGGCGTCGCGGACGGAAGCTCTGGACCGACGCCATGGTGCAACCGATCCGTGGTCTCGCCATCGGCGTGATCAGCTTCTTGGGTTATGGGCTGGTGCTCTGGGCGCAAACCTTTGCGCCGATTGCTCAGGTGACGGCTCTGCGCGAGACCTCGGTGGTGTTCGGCGCGCTGATCGCCTTCATCTTCCTTCGCGAGCGGTTGGGGCTCCGACGCTGGATTGGCGCGGTGATCGTCGCCGCTGGCGCTGGCTTCATCGCCTTCGGCTGACTATCTTAGCCGGAATGGCCGACTTTCATGTCATCCGTATAGACGATGCGAAAGCCCTGGTGCGCGTGGGCGTGCCTGAGCCGGAGCGCGCCACGCCGCAGGAAGTGCGTATCTGTGTGTCGCTTGCGCTCGCCGATCCGCCGCCTTACGTCGAGCACGACCGCATTGGGGCGACCGTCGATTACGACCGCATTCTTCACTTTATTCGCGATGATCTTGGCGCGCCGGCGCACCTCATCGAAACGCTCGCCGATCGCGTCGCCGGGCATTGCTTGTCGCTCAGCGCGCGAGCGCGCTGGGTGGAGGTGACGGTGAAGAAACCCTCTGTGCTCTCCGGCGACGGCGTCGTCAGCGTCTGCATCCGGAGAGAGAGATGAGCTGGGCGCTCGTCACCGGCGCCGGCAAACGGCTCGGCCGCGCGGTGGCGCTCGATCTCGCGCGAGCGGGGTGGGGCGTCGTGATCCACTTTAATCGCTCCGAGCCCGCTGCGGTTTCGCTCGAGCAGGAGATTCGCGAGGCGGGCGGCGCAGCGAAGCTTGTCCGCGCCGATCTGGCGGAAGTCGTAGCGCGCGGCGCGCTTGTCGGGCGCGCCATCGAGGCGGCCGGCGCCCCGCTTTCCGCGCTCGTCAATTGCGCCGCGATTTTCGAGCACGACACGATCGACACGCTGAGCGAGGATGTGCTGCATCGCCACATCAGCATCAACACGCTCACGCCGGCGCTGCTCGCGCGCGAATTCGCCGAAGCGCTGCAGGAACAGGAGCGTGGCGTTGTGGTCAACTTTCTGGATTTCAAGCTGGCCAACCCGTACCCGGATCACTTTTCCTACACGCTCTCCAAATACGCGCTCGCCGGCGCGACCGAGCTGCTTGCGCGCGCGCTGGCGCCTCGGGTGCGCGTGAATGCGGTTGCGCCCGGCTATGTGTTGCCCGCGCCCGGTCAGAGCGATGAAGACTACCGGCGCCTGCACGCACAAACACCGCTCGCGTACGGGCCGACGCCGGAAGATGTCGCGCGCGCGGCGCGCTTCTTGATCGAGAGCCCGGCTGTCACAGGGCAGACTATCTATGTCGATGCCGGCCGGCGCTTCGTTACGCACGAGCGCGACATGGGGTTTATGTGAGCGTTTCGATCTCGTGACTGCCGTCACAGCGTTAGGGCCAACGGCCTATTACCTTCACCTCATCGGATCGATGGTCGATCTGGATCGGGAGATGGAAATGGCCAAGTTTTACTGCCTCGTCGCCGCGCTTGTCGTGTTTGCCCCTATGGCGTTCGCCACGCTGAACCAAGCCGCGCAAATCGTCGCCTAATGGCGCTCTCGCCTAGGGGCTGACAATGCGAAATGAAAACGCCTGAAGGGCGTCGGTTCACCCCGACGCCCTTCTTCACATTTGGGGGGCGTTCAACAGGCAGTGCACGCGGATCGACGAGGCCAACGACCGGTCGGGACTGAGCGCCGCGCGCTTGCGATCGATGCCCGCGATCAGCTTCGGCAACGACGTCTTCTCAATTAATGCCAGGTGTTCCAGGACGGCCCAGAACTGGGGCTCCAGCGCGATCGACGTGCGATGCCCGCTAATAGTCAGCGAGCGCTTCTCAAGTCCGCCATCTGTATTCGAGGGCACCGTCATGTAGCCGTGACTACGCGCAGACACAGCTAACGTAAAGTTAATCGCATATCCTTTGCGGTATTACCTTACGGGTTCGTTTTTTTACTGTGGTGTTTCCTTACCGGATGCCGGGACCAACGCCAGTCTGTTTTGCTGTGGACCCCGCGAGGCTTTTCTCAACATCATCGGCGCAATGTTCTTGAAATGTTCCAACTCTAGGATTAACGTCCTACTATGGACAAGGACCGGCTGCATGGCCGCGGCGCGCGCACGAATGCGAGCGGCCGATATGAGCGCTTCGCCCACGAAGCCTTTGATGACGGGTGGACGCGCGAGGAAGTCCAGCCGCTTGAGACGGTCGTCACGCCCGAGCTGGCCAAGTCGATCATCAGCACCAACCAGAGTCCCGATGTTTCCTTCGATCAGTCGATCAATCCGTATCGCGGCTGCGAGCACGGCTGCATCTATTGCTATGCGCGCCCGAACCACGCCTATGTCGGGTTGTCGCCAGGGCTCGATTTCGAGACGAAGCTCTTCGTGAAGGCCAACGCCGCCGAGCTGCTCGAAGCCGAGTTCTCGAAGCCCAGCTACCGCCCCAAGACGATCATGCTCGGCGGCGTCACCGACATCTATCAGCCTATTGAGCGCGGCTATGGAGTGACGCGGGCCATCCTCGAAGTGATGGAGCGCTGGCGCCATCCGGTGTCGCTGATCACCAAGTCGCAGCTCGTGATGCGCGACATAGACGTTCTCGCGCGCCTAGCTGAGCGAGGGCTCGCGAAAGCTGCTGTTTCCGTGACGACGCTGGAGCGCCGCATCGCGCGCGTTATGGAGCCCCGTGCGGCCGCGCCGCATCGGCGCATCGAAGCGATCCGCGCGCTGACACAGGCCGGCGTGCCGGTCACGGTGATGGTCGCGCCTATCGTGCCGGCCATCAACGACAGCGAGATAGAAGCGATTCTGGAGGAAGCGGCGAAGGCCGGCGCATCATCGGCGGGCTATGTGGTGCTGAGGCTGCCGCGCGAGATCAAGGATCTCTTCCGCGAATGGCTGCACGCACATTTCCCCGACCGCGCGACGCGCGTGATGTCCATCGTGCGGCAGATGCGCAACGGCCGCGACTACGATCCCGAATGGGGCAAGCGGCAGAAAGGCGAGGGCCCTTACGCGAGACTGATCGCCGACCGTTTCACGCGCGCGTTGAGGCGCCTTGGCTTGGACAAGCCGCGCCTGCCGCTTGACACCACGCAATTCCGCCGTCCGCTAGACACGGGCGGGCAGGCGAATCTGTTCTATGACGCGCCTGAAACGGCGCCAGTCCGAGCCGCAGCGGAGGCGCGCGCCGATTGGCGCGAAGACTAGCGGGTGGCCGGGAGCCAAAGAGCCCGCTTCCGCGTTGCCGCAGGCCGGACCCGCGGGCTAGGGTTCGCGCTTGGGAGGACGTCATGCGCATCGACAATCAGCGCCGTTCGGACAATTTCCAGGACCGCGGCGGCCGCGCCGGCGGCGGTGGCATGGGCGCTATGGCGCTTTTCGGCCTGTTCCGGCTGCTCGGCTTGCGGGGCATGATCATCGCGGCGGTGGTTCTAGGCGTTGTCTACTTCTTCAACCCGTTCGGTCTGCGCGATGCGATTTTCGGAGGGCTGTCAGGCGCGGGCGGCCAATCGCAAAGTGCGGCGAGCAGCACGTGCGCGGCCTCGCCGGAAAACGGTCAAGCGTGCGACTTCTCGCGCGCCGTGCTTGCCTCCACCGAAGATGTCTGGCGCGCACAATTCCAGGCAGGGCGGCTCCCGAATTATGGCGTCCAGCCCGGCGCCTATCGCGACCCAACGCTGATCGTCTTTACCAATGCAGTGAGCACGGGCTGCGGGAACGCGCCGTCTTCGGTCGGCCCCTTCTATTGTCCCGCCGACGGCAACCTCTACATCGATCCGAGCTTCTACGAGGTGATGCAAAGCCGGCTGAACGCGCCCGGAGATTTTGCGCAGGCTTATGTGATCGCTCACGAAGTCGGTCACCATGTGCAGAACCTGATCGGCGCGACGCGCCAATCGATCCCTGGCGAAACGCAAAACCAGACCTCGGTGCGCGTCGAACTGCAGGCGGACTGCCTGGCAGGCGTATGGGGTCACACGGCGCGCTCCAATCTAGCTATCGACGACGCCGATTTGCGCGAGGCGCTCAACGCGGCGCACTCGATCGGCGACGATACGCTCGGCGCCCGCCAGGAGCAGTTCACGCACGGCACGAGCGCCCAGCGCATGGCCTGGTTCCGCCGCGGCTTCGACGGTGGCGACGCGCGCCAGTGCGATACGTTCACGGTGCGTGACTACAGGCAGCTTTGAGGAGTTGAGCGTGAAAGCAATCATCTTGGCCGCAGCCATGGCCGCGTTCGCGGCGCCGGCTTTCGCGCACCATCAGCAAGGTCACGGCGACGATAGCCCGCCGGCGACGGCCGAGCACGGCGCGCACGCCATCATCAGCCACGAGCGCGCTCTGGAGATCGCCCGCAATCAGGGCGTCGCGACCGTGCGCGAGATCGACATGGACGATGGACGCTGGAAGGTCGAAGGCAGCACGCGAGAAGGGCGGGCGATCGAAATCGAGATCGACGCCCATTCCGGCGCCGTGCTGAAGCGCGAGCTGTACTGAGCGATGAGACGCCGGCGTCCCGCCGGCGGTCCGCATCACTCTTTCCAGCTCGCCGCCTGATCGATGAGGAATTGTCGGAAGGCGGCGATGCGCTTGGAGCGCTTTAGATCGCTAGGATAGATGAAATAGACCTCGAAAGAGGGACCGGGCATGTCCGGTAGCACTTTCACGAGACTGGGGTTCTCGCGGGCCATGTAGTCGGGCGCGCTGCCGATGCCGAAGCCGGACTCCACCGCGCGCAACATGCCGTAGACATTGTTGATCTCCAGGAGCGGTGGGCGCGGTCGATTGTCTTCGCGGCCGGCCCGCTGGGCCCAATCGAGTTCACGCATCGGCGTCGGCACGCCAGCGTGATAGGCGATGATCCGGTGGTGATCGAGGTCTTCCACCTTCGTCGGCGTGCCGTGGCGCTTCAAGTATTCCGCGGACGCGTAAAGGC
>JAEWNX010000082.1 GCA_023461135.1 Pseudomonadota bacterium | reverse complement strand
GCCCCGACCAACGCCGGAAAATCCTCGCCTGTAGGAGGGGAAGAGAGGGAATAGGTCGCGCCTGCGCGGCGGAAGGAGTTTTTCATGCGGAAGGTGTTGATTGCTGCGGTCAGCTTCGCGGCGCTGGCGGGCGCCGCGGGGTTCGCGGTGGCGCAGCAACAAGGGGCGCAAGACCGGCCGTTTGGCCTGTTCCAGGCCGACAGCAACAATGACGGAGCGGTGACGCGGTCGGAATACGACGCCAGCCGTCTCGCGCAGTTCGACAGGCTCGATGCGAACGATGACGGGCAACTGACGCGTGATGAGATGCGCGCCGGCCGCGAGGGCCGCGGACATCATCGCCGCGGCGGCCATCGCGGGATGCATCTGGAACGCGCCGACGCCAACAATGACGGCGCGATCACCCGGGACGAGTTCCTTGCCCGGCCCACTCAGATGTTCGCCCGGCTCGACGCCAACAGCGACGGCGTGATCAGCGCTGAGGAGCGCCCGCAGCGACGCGAGCGGGCCGAGAGAGGCGAGCGGCAGGGCCGCCGCCATGCCGACGCCAACAATGACAGGCAGATTTCGCAGTCGGAATTCGTCGCCATGGGCGCTTCGCGCTTCGAACGCCTGGATTCCAACGGCGACGGCCGCGTCACGCGCGAAGAAGCGGACGCGGCGCGCGCCCAACGTCACGGGCGTTAAGCAGCGGTTCAGGGCGGCCAAGCGCGATAATGGCGCTTGGCCGCGCGTTTCAGGGGAAGATGTTTGCCGTCGGCGGCTGGTCCGCCAGTGAGGACATGAGATGTTCGCCGCGTTGCGAGAACGAGTGTTGGCTCTTTGGGCGAAGCGTCCGGGCTTCCTGCGCGGGCGCAGCCTGTATTTGAGCCTGGGCGCGACACTGGTCGTGCTGCTCGTCGGCTGGACGCTGCTCAACGGCGACAGCGATGCGGAACCCTACCGCACCGCCACAGTGGATCGCGGCTCGATCACGCGCGTGGTGAGTGCGACGGGGACGTTGCAACCGCTCGTATCGGCCAATGTAGGCTCGACGGTCTCGGGTCCCGTGCAGAGCGTTTCCGTCGACTTCAACTCGCAGGTGCGCGCGGGCCAGGAGCTGGCGCGGCTTGATCCCACGCCGTTCCAGCAGCGCATCGTGCAGGCCCAAGCGCAGCTCGCGCAGGCGCAAGCACAGGCGGCGGTCGCGAACTCGGATTATCAGCGCTATGCGCTGTTGCAGCAGCGTGGCTTTGCGTCAGCGCAATTGATGGCGCAGCAGCGCGCTGCGCGCGACACGGCGCGGGCCGCGGTGCAGGCGGCGGCGGCGCAAGTGGCGACGGCGCGTACCGACCTGGAGCGCAGTATCATCCGCTCTCCCATCGATGGCGTGGTGGTGGATCGGCAAGTGAACGTCGGCCAGCCCGTGGCGTCGAGCTTGCAGGCGGCGACGCTTTTCGTCATCGCGCAGGATCTCTCGCGCCTGCAGGCGAACATTACGGTGGACGAGGCCGATATCGGCGATGTCGAGCAAGGCATGCCGGTAAAGTTCACGGTGGATGCGTTTCCGGACCGCGAGTTCGACGGGCGTGTGAGCCAAGTTCGCCAGCAAGGCGTCGCCGATCAGGGCGTCGTCAGCTACACGGTCGTCGTCGAAGCCGACAATCCGGGCCGGCAATTGCTTCCCGGCATGACGGCGAACGCTGAGATCGTCATTGAGCAGCAGGACAACGTGGTGCGCGTGCCGAACACCGCGCTGCGTTTCCGCCCGGCCGATCCGCAGATCGCGGCGCTTGCGGATGAGTTGAACCAGGGCCGCCGCGCGCGTTCGGGCGAGGCGCAAGCGCAAGAACGCGGCGAAGGCCGCCGTGGACGTGGCGAGGGCGGCGAACGTGGTGGTCGCGGCGGGCGTGGCATCGCGCAACTGACCGAACAACTCGAACTCAACGAAACGCAACAGGCGGCGGCGCAGCAGGCTTACCAAAGTGCGATGCAATCCGCGGCGCGGCCCGGGCAGGACGCATCGCAGTCCGAGCGGCGCGCGTTTATGCGCGGCATGCGCGATGCGGCAGTGCGCGCGATCGAGCCGACGCTAACGGAACGCCAGCGAGAGCTCCTGACGCAAATGCGCGAAGGGGGGGCGCAACGCGAAGTCCGCCGGCAGGCCGTGGTCTGGGTGCTTCGCAACAATAAGCCGCAGCCGGTGCAGGTCGAGATCGGCGTGGCCGATAACGCGAACACCGTTCTTTATGACGGCCTTCAAGAAGGCGATGAGGTCATCATCGGCGGCGGCCCGCGTGCAGAAGAAGACGATCGTCGCGGCAGTCCCTTCGGCGGCAGCCGCGGTAGCGGCGGCCCGCGCATCAGGGGCACGTGATGGACGCGCCCCTCATCGAAGCCACGCACCTCGTGAAGCTCTACACGATGGGCGAGGAGACCGTGCATGCGCTCGACGGCGTAAGTTTCACCATCGCGCGTGGTGGTTATTCCGCTATCGTCGGCCCTTCCGGTTCCGGCAAGTCCACGCTGATGAACATCCTCGGTGGTCTCGATACGCCCACGCATGGGCGGCTCGTGATCGACGGCGCGGACATTGGCGCCCTCGACGATGAAGGCCTGGCGGCGTTCCGCAACCGCACGCTCGGCTTCATCTTTCAGAGCTTCAACCTCCTGCCGCGCATGACCGCTGTTGAGAACGTCGAGCTGCCGATGATTTATGCCGGCGTCGATCCGAAAGAGCGCAAGTTGCGGGCAGAAGAGCAGCTTGTGCGTGTCGGTCTCGGCGAGCGGTTATCGCATAGACCCACACAGCTCTCCGGCGGCCAGCAGCAGCGCGTGGCGATTGCACGCGCGCTCGCCGGCAAGCCGGCTTTGTTGCTGGCCGACGAACCGACGGGCGCGCTCGATACACATACAGGCCAGGAAATCCTGGCCCTGTTCAACGAACTCAATGACGAAGGCGTGACCATTGTGATCGTCACGCACGATCACGAAGTCGCCGCCGCGACCAAGCGCACGATCGAAATGCGCGACGGGCGCATCGTCGCCGACCACATCAACGAGGGGAGGGCGCGCCATGATGCGCACGTCTGACCTCATAGGCAGCGCCGCGCGCGCATTGCGCTCCAACCCGATGCGCTCGGCGCTGACGGCGTTGGGCGTCATTATTGGCGTCGCCTCGGTGGTGGCGATGGTGTCGCTGGGCGCAGGGGCGCAGGCGCAAGTAGAGCGCTCGATCGCCAGCCTCGGCTCGAACCTCCTGATCGTCGTGCCGGGCGCGCCGCGCGGCCAGGGCGGCGTGCGCGGCCAAGCCGGCGGCGGAGGCGGCGGGGATTCGCTGTCCTTGGACG
>JAEWNX010000081.1 GCA_023461135.1 Pseudomonadota bacterium | reverse complement strand
GCCCGTGGCGGCTTCGAGCACGTAGCTCGTTTCGTTGCAGACCTGCCAGCCGTTGGATTGGCGGCGCTGCTGTTGCGCGTCCGCGCCGCTAGCAAGGGCGATCACCGCCGCAAACGCGGCGCACGCCAGCGCTGCGAACGCGGCGGCTCTATTGAATAAGCGTGCCGGCGCCATGTTCGGTGAACAATTCCATGAGAAGGACGTGCGGCGTGCGTCCGTCGAGAATGACGGCCGCCTCGACGCCATTGTCGAGCGCCGCAATGCAAGTTTCGAGTTTCGGGATCATGCCGCCCTTGGCGACGCCCGTGTCGATCGCCTTGCGCGCGTCGGCGACGGACATCTGGCGGATGAGCTGGCCGTCGGCGTCAAGCACGCCTTCGACGTCGGAGAGCAGGAGGAAGCGTTTTGCCGAAAGCGCCTTGGCGATCGCGCCGGCGGCGGTGTCGGCGTTGATGTTGTAGGTCTTGCCGTCCGCGGCGACGCCGATCGGGGCGATCACCGGCACGTAATCTTCCGGCGCGTTGATCAGAGCCTGGATCAAGGTCGGATCGACGTCCGTCGGTTCACCGACGAGGCCGAGATCGACGGATTGCTCGATCATGCTGTCGGGATCCTTGCGCGTGCGCACGGCTTTCTCGACCGTGATCAGCCGCGCATCTTTTCCCGAAAGCCCGACGCCGCGCACGTCCGCCTCCGCGCCGGCGGCTGTGATCAAATGCGCGAGTTCTTTGTTGACGCTGCCCGACAGCACCATCTCCGCCACTTCCATCGTGTCGGCGTCCGTCACGCGCAGCCCGTCGACAAACTGAGATTTGACCCCCGCTTTATCCAGCATGCGGCTGATCTGCGGACCGCCTCCATGCACGACGACGGGGTGAATGCCCACGAGCTTCAGCAGCACGATGTCAGCGGCGAATTTGCGGGCGGTTTCGGTGTCGCCCATGGCGTGACCGCCATATTTCACGACCACGGTCTCGCGGTCGTAAATCTGGATGTAGGGCAGCGCCTCGGCGAGCGTCTTGGCCTTGGCCAAACCCTCGCCGAGGGCGGCCAGGCGATCTTTCGCTGGGAGCTTGGTCACGGCCGGTTCCTAAGCGGTTCCGGCGATTACGCCAAGGCCGCGATTTCAGCGCGAAGCTGTTCGATCCCCATGCCGGTCTCGGCCGATGTGAGGATCACTTCGGGATGCGCAGCAGGGCGTTTGACGATGGCCGCGCGCGTCGCCGCGGCGACCGCTTCCGCTTCGGTCGGTTTCAGCTTGTCGGCTTTCGTCAGCACGATCTGATAATTCACAGCCGCGGTGTCGAGCGCGTCCATGACTTCCTTGTCATGCGGCTTCAGTCCGTGGCGCGCATCGATCAGCAGCACCACGCGCTTCAGCGCCGCGCGCCCGCGCAGATAATCGCGCACGAGGCCGGTCCAGCGCTTGATGTCGGCCTTGCCGGCCTTCGCGTAGCCGTAGCCCGGCATGTCCACGAGCCGAAGCTGATCGCCAACGCGAAAGAAATTCAGCTCGCGTGTCCGCCCAGGCTCCGTCGATGCGCGCGCCAGCTTGTTGCGTCCCGTCACCGCGTTGATCAGCGAAGACTTGCCGACATTCGAGCGGCCCGCGAACGCCACTTCCGGCACATCGGCGTGAGGCAAGTGCTCCATCTCGACGACGCCGAGTTCAAACGCGATCGGCCCGGCGAAGAGCAATCGCCCCGCTTCGATCCACGCTTCATGTTCTTGCGGTGACAACACCCAACTCCGGGATGACTCATTCCGCCGCAGCGGCTTCGCGCTTGTGGCCGCCGCCACCGCCGTCGTCGTCCTTGCCGAACCGCTTCTTGAGCCACTTATCCAGCTGCGTCTCCACGCCCTGCCTTCGCATGATCACGTACTGCTGCAGGATCGAGAGCGTGTTGGACCACGTCCAGTAGATCACCAAGCCCGCCGGAAACGCAGCGAACATGAAGGTGAACACAATCGGCAGCAGGCGGAAGATCTGCGCCTGCATCTGATCGGTGGGCGGCGGCGAAAGTCCCTGCAGCGCCCACATCGAAAGGCCGTACATGATCGCCCAAAGCCCGATCGCCGGGATCAGGCCAATGATTGGGATCGCGTGAAAGTCGAACCCGATCGCCGGCAACAGGCCGAACAAGTTGAAGAGCGATGTCGGATCGCGCGCCGAAAGGTCCTCGATCCAGCCCGGGAAAGGCGCATGGCGCATTTCGATCGTGTTCGTCAGCACCTTGTAGAGCGCGAAGAACACCGGAATCTGCAACAGAATCGGCAAGCAGCCTGAGACCGGATTGATCTTCTCGGTCTGATAGAGGCGCATGATTTCCTGTTGTTGGCGCTGCTTGTCGGCCGCGTAGCGTTCCTGCACTTCCTTCATTTTGGGCGCGAGGCCCCGCATCTTCGCCATCGCCTTGAACGAGTGATAGACGAGCGGGAACAGGATCGCCTTGATGACGATCGTGGAGAGAAGGATCGCGAAGCCGAAGGCGTAGATGCCGCTGAGGTGTCCGCCGAACCAGTGCATCATTGCGAAGAACGGCCGCGTCAGAAACCAGAAATTGCCCCAGTCGATGGCGTCGTCGAAGCGCGGGATTGGCGGCCCGATCGCGACGTCCTCTTCGGTGCGGCCGTTCTGGTATTCGTTCAGCAGTTCGTATTCCTTGGCGCCGGCGAAGAAGCGCTGCGTGTACGTGATCGCCCCGCCTGCCGGCGCTTCGCGCCACGCACCGCGATAGGCGCTGCGGAAATCGGCCGCGACGTCGCCGCTCTGTCTGCGCGCGTCGAAATAGGCGGAGTAGCGCTCCGACTGGTCCGGCACGATCGCGGCCAGCCAGTAATGGTCGACAAGGCCGAACCAGCCGCCCGTCGCCTGTTCTTCCTCGATCCGTTCATCCGGCCCAACGCGCCCGCGCACGCGATTGTCCGCATGCTTCTGCGCATTGCGGAAGGTGACTTGGCGAAGCGCATTCTCGCCGAACACGCCGACCAGTCCCTGATGGACGATCTGATTGAGCCGGAAATCTTGCGGCAGGCCTTCGCGCCGCACAACGCCGAAGGGGCGCACCGTGAGCGCCGCGCC
This sequence comes from Pseudomonadota bacterium, assembly GCA_023461135.1. GTDB lineage: Bacteria > Pseudomonadota > Alphaproteobacteria > Caulobacterales > Aquidulcibacteraceae > Vitreimonas. The sequence continues at coordinate 186 of JAEWNX010000081.1, read as the reverse complement.
GCTCGTGTTGCGCAGCGTATCGGTGATGGTGAACATGAAATGTTCGTCGATGGAGATGGTGCGCTCGATGGTGAGGTTCGGGCCGGCCTGACGCGTCAGCGTCACCGGCGTCGATGGCGTCAGCCGCGCGCCCGCGGGCGCAGTCCATTCGGTGGCGGCGTCTGCGGGCGTGGCGACATCCGAGCC
>JAEWNX010000080.1 GCA_023461135.1 Pseudomonadota bacterium | reverse complement strand
TTGGTCGTAGGTTCGAATCCTACCCGAGGAGCCATTCTCCTTTTCTCGTTTTCCTGGTTGGTTGGTTTGCACTCCGCCCCGCTGGCCTTCGCCTGCGGGGTTTCGTTTGTCTGGCTAAACGAGGATTTCCGCGGGGCGTGGATGGCTGAGGAAGGCAGTCGGGCTGGCGGTGAGGCCGTAGGCGCCCGATTGCAGCACAGCGACGAGATCGCCGACCTCGAGTTTCGGCAGATCGACCGCGCTGCCGAGGAGATCGAGCGGCGTGCAGAGCGGGCCGACGACGTGCGCCGTTTCCCGCTCGGTTGAGGCCATGCGCGCGGGCGCGACGACGGGATAGTTGCGGCGGATCACTTGGCCGAAATTGCCGCTGGCGGCGAGGTGATGGTGCAGGCCCCCGTCCGTGACGAGGAAGACTTGGCCGCGCGAGATTTTCTTGTCGACGACGCGGCAAACATAGACGCCCGCCTCACCGGCGAGATAGCGACCGAGTTCAATGGCCACTTCGGTGTCCGGCATGTGCCTGCGAAAATCTTCCATCGCGCGGTCGAGCGCTTCGCCGATGGGCGCGATGTCGAGGCGCTTGTCGCCGGGCGCATAAGGAATGCCGAAACCGCCGCCGATATTGGCGAGCTTCACTTTCATGGGCGTCGCGGCGGCCAACTCCATCGCGAGCGCCAGGGTTTTGGCCTGGGTTTCGATCAACGACTCGGCGCGGAGGTTTTGAGAGCCGGCGAAGATGTGGAAACCTTCGAACGAGACGCCGCTCGCTTCGATCTCGGCCAACACGTCCGACACGCGTTCGGCGTCGATGCCGAACTGCGAGGGCGCGCCGCCCATCTTCATGCCGGACGCCTTGAGTTCGAACGACGGATTGACGCGCAGCGCGACGCGCGGCGTCGTGCCCAGCGCTTCACCGGCTTTCACCGCGGCGCGCAGCTCACGCTCGCTCTCGATGTTGAGCACGATGCCGGCCGCAACGGCGCGCTCGATGTCGCCAATGCTCTTGCCCGGCCCCGCGAAGCTGACATGCTTGGCCCCCGCCGCCAGCGCCACGTCCATCTCGTTGGCGGACGCGACGTCGATCCCATCCACCATGGGCACGAAGTGCGCGACGACGTCGGGCATCGGGTTGCACTTCATGGCGTAGTGAAGCCGTACGTCCTTCGGCAGCGCCCGGCGCAATTCGGAAACGCGCGCACTCATGAGGGCGCGGTCGTAAGCGTAGAAGGGCGTGGCGGCCATCCGCTCGGCCAAGAGCCGCACCGGCATGCCGCCCAGCATCATGTCGTCGCCGAGTACGGAAAAAAGTATGGGGGCATGTGTCATGCGCCGAACAGACCTGCGCGGGCCGTCGCCAGCGCCTTACGGTCGATCTTGCCGTTCGGATTGCGTGGCAAGGCTTCGGTGACGATCTCGATTTGCGTTGGGACCATGTAGACCGGCAGGCGCTTCTGGCATTCGGCGCGGAGCGCTTTCTCGGCGCCCGCCGAGCCTTCGGCCGCCGTCGCCACCACCACAATCGCATCGCCGAGCTTGGGATGCTTCACGCCGAACGCCGCCGCTTCGCCGACGAGGCCGGTGGCGTAGAGCACATCCTCGATCTCCGTCGGGCTCACGCGATAGCCGGATGTTTTGATCATCTCGTCGCGGCGGCCGATGAAATAGATGAACCCCTCTTCGTCCGTGCGCACCGTATCGCCGGACCAGACGGCAAGCTCTGGGTTGACCAGCCCTGAAGGTTGCCCAGGCGCCGGCTTGAAACGCTCCGCCGTTTTCTCGGCATCGTTCCAATAGCCCAGCGACACGTGCACGCCACGGTGCACGAGTTCGCCCGGCTCATTCGGCGCGCATGGCGTCCCGTCTGGCCGCACCACCAGTATCTCCGCGTTGGGGATCGCTTTGCCGATGGAATCGGGACGGCGGTCGGCTTCCGACGGGGGCAAGTATGTCGAGCGGAATGCTTCGGTGAGGCCGTACATCAGGTACGGCGCCGTCGTCGGCAGCGACTTGCGCAGACGCGCGAGCGTTTCGCGCGGCATGGCGCCGCCAGTGTTCGTGAAGTAGCGCAGGTGCTCTCGCACACTCTCCGGCCAATCGAGTTCCGCAACTTGGATCCAAAGCGGCGCCACGCATGGCAGCCCGGTGATGCGGTGCTTCACGACGGCGCTGATCACGTCCTTCGCGAACAGCAGATTGAACAGCACCGCCGTCGCGCCGCAGAGGAACGCGGTCATCACCTGGTTCATGCCGTAGTCGAACGAGAGCGGTGGGACGCAGAGCGTGCGGTCCTCCGGCGTCAGCTCCAGATAGTCCGCCACACTCTCCGCGCCGGCGACAATGTTGCGATGGGTAAGCACGACGCCCTTGGGCTTTCCCGTGCTGCCTGACGTATAGAGGATCGCCGCCATGTCGCCGTCGATCACGCGATGGGCCGCGGGCGCGCCTGGCGCGGCCTGCTCAGTCCAAGCCAGGACCGGCAGCCTGCCCTCTTCGCCACGCTCGCCGCCGATGGCGAACACCATGCGCAAGTCCGGACACGTCGGCAGCACTTCGCGCATCGCCGCGAGCCGGTCCGGCGTCGTCACCAGGATGCGGACGTTGCAGTCATTGAGGATGTGCCCGACCTGCTCGGCCTTCAGCGCCGGGTTCACCGGCACGTACGCCGCACCCGCCTGCGACGCGGCGAACATCGAAGCCACCACCTCGAAGCGCTTCTCGGCGTAGATCGCCACGCGCTCGCCGCGGCCGAGCCCCGCCGCCAGCAACTGGCTGGCGAAGCCATCCACGCATGCGCCCATCTCACGGTAAGTGAGCGTGCGCTTGGCGCAAACGACCGCCGCTCGCTCGGGGTGCGCGCGCACGCTGTTCGACAGAAGATGGTGAACGAGGCCGCCCATGGTTACTCACAGCGCGCTGCATGCTGCGCGCCAAGGCTTAAGTCCTATTGCGTGGGGCCTTCGCGTTCAATCGCGCGCACTGAAGAGGGGTTCGCCCGGCGGATTATTTGCGTTTACAGAGCAGCGCCGTTTCTTGCATAGCTCTGGCGTTCGAGAACGAGCGGGACCGCGATGAATATCGGCGACAAGGTTAAGATGATCTTGGACGAAGCGTTGGCCCTTGGCGGCCGTAGCGCGGAATGGACGGACGACACCGCCCTGCTCGGCAGCCTGCCGGAGCTAACCTCGATCGCGGTCGTTACGGTGCTCCTCTCGCTGGAAGAAGAATTTAACATCGTCTTCGCCGACGATGAGCTCGACGCCGATACCTTTGCGTCGCTGGGCAGCCTGACGCGCTTCATTGAAGGCAAGCTCTCCGTCGGGGCGGCCTAACGCCCATGAACGAGTTCCGCCTGGGCGAAGAGCGCCTGGCGCGGGCGCAGAAGCTCCGCGAGGCGGCGGAAGCTGAGTTGAATGCGGCGGCGCCGGACTATCTGGAGCGCTTCCCGCTCCAGCCGTACATCGAAGAGTTGGAGCATCACGGCCGCCCGCACCGGTTCTACGACTTCACGCCGGCGGCGCTCGAACAGAACCGCCAGATGCGGGAGGCGTATGAGGCGTCTGTTGTCGAAACCTATAACCGCCTCCTGATCGCGCATCTCATCGCCAATTCCGAGCACCATTCCCGGAACGCGATCGTCCCCTCGATCCATTGCTACATCCGCGAAGATTTCGACCGCATCCTCAAGGCGCTCGAAAAGGCCCGCGCCGGGTATTACGTGCGCGACAACCACCTCTTCCGGCGCGATCTCGCCATTGCACGGCTGAAGGTCATCCCGAACGGATTCGAGTTTTACGATCTCAATGCCTGCATCGCGCGCAAGGAAGTGCTGGCGGGCGGCGTCGCGAGCCTCATCCGCTTTGCGGCGACGTTCCAAGCTGACTTGGCCAAACCGCTTTACCCGCTCTACGAGCCGCATTGGGACAGGCGCTATGTGAAATACTTCTCGCCGGAGGAGTACGAGCGCTGCTGCCTGCGCATCGCGGACATGATCGAGGCAAACCCCGAAGTGCGCGGCGTGGCGACGCCGAGTTGGTGGTATGACCCCCAGCTCAAGGAGATTTCGCCAGAGCTGTGGTTTGTCCGCGAGATCACGGAAAAAGGCGGCGCGCGGTTTATGCGGCTTGAGGGGCACAACCCGTATCTACTGACGGATTCGCTCGCGCACTCACCGCATCGCAAGGCCGCGTATGAGGCCGGGCGCTACAATCCGAAGTCCTACATGATCTTCTGGCCGCGGCGTGAGTTGCTCGCCTGGGCAAAGCATACGCGCGCGACGAAGCCGGACTTGGAGTCGCGCGGCGTGCCCTGCAGCGTCGCTTAGAAATAGCTCTGCAGTCCGCCGCGCCGGCGGATATCCACCGTCGCGCAATGGAAGCTGCCGCCGAAGCGATAGTTTTCGCGGAACGGCAGCGGCATCGGTTCGAGGC
>JAEWNX010000079.1 GCA_023461135.1 Pseudomonadota bacterium | reverse complement strand
TATCGCACTTGTGCTAACACGTCCGCCGCGCGCACGCGGCGCGCCGCCCGCTGCAGGCCACTCCGCCACACGCACGCTTGCGCATGAAGTGCGCAATCCGCTCGCCGGCATTCGCGCGGCCGCGCAACTGATAGCGCGCAGCGACGACGCGGAGTCCGCGGCGCTAGCCAAGCTGATCTGCGATGAAGTTGATCGCATCCGCCGGCTCACCGACCGTATCGACCCGCTGGATGCGTTCGAACCGCCCAAGTTCGAGCCGTTCAACATTCACGAGGCGCTTGAGCGCGTGCGCAAACTGATTGGCTCCAGCGCGCCTCAGGTGATGATCCGCGAACGCTACGATCCAAGCTTGCCGCCGGTTCGCGGCGACATGGATCAACTGATTCAGGCGTTCCTGAACATCGCCAAGAACGCGGCTGAAGCGGTCGCGGAAAATCCTGACGGCGAGATCGCCTTCATCACGTCGTATCGGCCCGGAGTGAAATTCCGCTCCGCGGCGAGTGGAGCTGCGCGCGCGCAGCTCGAAGTGCAGATCGTCGACAACGGTCCCGGCTTGCACGCCGACGTCGCGGATCGCCTCTTCGAGGCGTTCTCAACCACGAAAGCCGGCGGCATGGGCCTCGGCCTCACAGTCGCCGCCGACATCGTCGCACGCCACGACGGGCGCATAGAAGTCGACAGCACGCCCGGCCGCACCGCTTTCAAAATCCTCCTGCCCATCGACCCGGACGAGACCACATGAGCGCACGCATCCTGCTCGCGGACGACGACGCTTCGTTGCGCTTCGTGCTGTCGCAGGCGCTCGGCAAGGAAGGCTTCGCGGTACGCGCGACTGGCAACGTGGCGACATTGGCCAAATGGGTGCGCGAGGGCGAGGGCGATCTTGTCCTCAGCGATGTCTATATGGGCGAGGAGTGTGTGTTCGATGCGCTGCCCAGCATGCGCGCCGCGCGCCCGACGCTGCCGGTGATCGTGATGAGCGCGCAATCCACCGTGGCGACGGCGCTGTCGGCGGCCGGCGCGGGCGCCTACGATTACATGCCCAAGCCGTTCGATCTGGACGAGCTGATGGCCGCCGTGCGCCGCGCGCTCTCAGGCGGCCCTGACGCGCAGACTCGCGCAGAAGCGTCGAAGGCGCGCAAGGAACAGAGCCTGCCGCTGATCGGGCGCTCGCCGGCAATGCAAGATGTTTATCGCATCGTCGCCCGCGTCGCGGGCACCGACCTCACCGTGCTGATCGAAGGTGAGAGCGGCACGGGCAAGGAACGCGTGGCGCGCGCCTTACATGAGCACGGCCGCCGCGCCGGCGGGCCGTTCATCGGCGTCAGCCTCGCCGGTCTTGACGCACGGCAAGTGGATCAGGACCTGTTTGCCGCCGATGGCACGGTTGAACGGGCGCGCGGCGGCACGCTTTTCCTGGAAGATCTCGACGAACTGCCCAGCGAAGCGCAAACGCGCCTTGCGGGGCTGCTGCATGGCGAAGATGCGCGCCAACGGCCGGACGTGCGCATCGTCGCCGCATCCCAGCGCAATCTCGCGGCGCTCGCGCGCCAGGGCGTGTTTCGGCAGGACCTGTTCTATCTGCTGAATGTCGTGACGATCCGCCTGCCGCCGTTGCGCGATCGCCTCGACGACGTGGGAGAACTGGCGCGCGCGTTCCTTGTGCGCGCCAAGCGTGAAGGCCTGCCAGAAAAGTCGATCGACAAGGCCGCTATCGAGCGCCTGAAGGCGCACAGCTTTCCCGGCAACGTGCGCGAGCTCGAGAACTTGCTTCGTCGCGCCGCTGCGCTTTCGCCGGCGCCTGTGATCACGGCGCGCGAGATCGGCGAAGAGCTCGGGTCGGTCGCCCGCGAAGAGGCCGCTGAAACCCACGACGACGGTTTTGAATCCGCCTTATCACAGCGCTTGGCGGCCGAGTTCGCTGCGGCCAGTCCTGGACTGCCCGCACCCGGCCTGTACGATCGCTTCCTGGCGGAAGTTGAACGTCCGCTCATCGTCCAAGCGTTGCAGGCGACACGCGGAAATCAAATTCGCGCCGCTGCTGTGCTCGGCATCAACCGTAATACTTTGCGCAAGAAGATTCAGTCGCTTGGGCTCAGAACTGGGCGCAGCGATTGACGCCAGCGTGATATTGGTTCAACACCCGTGTTGCCTTCCGGCAACATGGGGCCCCCGGCCATGGTGCTACCTCTCGCTGCGGGCGAAAACGCCGACGCCGCCGTATTAAGCGATCAACCGCAGAGCCGCAGTTCTGCGATCTTCTTGGGCGGCCTCGGCCTCGCGGCCATCCTGACCGCTGTCGCAACCGTCACGCTGCTTTTGGGCGGCGGGCTGGCTGGCGAATACAATGCGCTGATTGGCGCGCTGCTCATATCGAGCCTCGTCATCTCCGCCGGATTGGCCGGTATTCTCGCACATCGCCTGATGCGCGTTGCACGCGCGTGGCGCTCGGCGGCGACGGGCGCACGCCTGCACGTGCGTTTCGTCACGCTCTTCAGCCTGGCGGCCATCGCACCCGCTATCGTTGTCGCCGCCTTCCTTGGCTTCACATTCAGTCAAGGCGTCGAACGCTGGTTCAGCCAGCGCGTCGAAAGCACCATGGAAAGCGCCGCCGGCGTTGGACGCGCTTACCTCGACCTCGCCGGGCGGGATTTCGCGGCTGAGATCGAGGTCATGGCGCAGGATCTCAATGTCGCGCGCCGCGGTCTCACCGAAGACTCGGCGCGCTACCTCACGTTCTTGCAGGCGCAGGCTGAGGGCCGCGATCTCGATTCAGCCTACGTAATCTCGCGTGACGGCATCGTTCTCGCAAGCGCTGTAGAGCCCGGTGAGCGCGCGGGTTACGCACGGCCGCCGCCGGATGATTTCGCCGCCGCCGATGAAGGCGAAGTCAACGTGACGTTGGATCACGAGCACAATCGGTTGCTCGGACTCTACCGGCTCACCGCCTACACAAACGCCTATCTGCTCGTGTCGCGGCCCATTGAACCGAGCCTGACCGTGCAACTGCGCGCGTTCGATGAAGCCTTGAACGATTATCGGCAGAGCCAGGAACAGAGCGGGGCGCTGCGCGGCCTCTTTGCGATGGCGTACGTATCGACAGCGCTGATCGTTCTTCTCGCCGCCGGCTGGGTCGGTCTCACCAGCGCCACGCGCGTCGCCGAGCCCATTGGCCGTCTCGTGGGCGCCGCGCGACGCGTCGCGTCCGGCGACCTCAAAGCACGCGTCGCGGTGGGCGAGGAGCGCGCCGATATCGACGCGCTCGCGGCCGCCTTCAACCGCATGACCGCTCAACTCGACGCCCAGCGGCGGGACCTCGTGAAAGCGCAGGAAGATTCTGAGGCGCGCCGCAGCTTCATCGAAGCCGTGTTGGGCGGCGTCAGCGCCGGCGTGCTCGGCCTCGACCGCGATGGCCGCATTACGGCGCTCAACAGCTCCGCCGCGCAACTGCTCGGCGTCGATCCGGCGCATCTCGTGAACCGCCGGCTCGTCGATGTTGCTCCCGAATTCTCCGATCTCTTGAACCGGCCGCCGTCAACCGGCCCAATGCCGCCGCACCGCGTCGATCTCGTGCGCGAAGGCGGCACGGTGAACTTGAGCGTGCGCATGAGCCCGGAAGCCGAAGGCGGCGTTGTGCTCACGTTCGACGACATGACGAAACTCATTTCCGCGCAACGTCAGGAGGCGTGGAAGGACGTCGCGCGCCGCATCGCGCACTAGATTAAGAATCCGCTGACGCCGATTCAGCTCTCGGCCGTGCGCCTTCGCAAGAAATACGCGCCGGAGATCACCTCCGACCAGGATACGTTCCTGAAATGCACGGACACGATCCTGCGCCAAGTGGCCGACATCGGGCGCATGGTCGATGAATTCTCCTCGTTCGCGCGCATGCCCACGCCGCAGATGCAGTTCTCCGATATTGCCGAAGTCGCCCGCAACACGGTGTTCGCGCAGCGCATCGCCTTCGCCGATGTGCGCGTCGAAGTGGAGGGCGCCGCTCAGCCCATCGGCCTCGTCAGCGACGAGCGCCTGATCGGCCAGGTGTTGCTCAATCTCACCAAGAACGCCGCCGAAAGTGTGCAGGCGCGCCGGGCCCGCGATGGCGAACCCAAAGACGGCTTCGTTATTTTGCGCCTGCGCGATCTCGAGTACGGCGTGCAATTCGAAGTCATCGACAACGGCTTGGGCTTTCCCGAAAAGGATCGCCATCGCTTGATCGAGCCGTACGTGACGACGCGCACCAAGGGCGCAGGGCTGGGCCTGGCCATCGTTGCGCGCATCGTTGAGGACCACGGGGGGCTGATTGAACTGGACGACGCGCCTGGCCCCGGGCCCGGCGCCATCGTGCGCTTTGTATTGCCGAAGCGCGCGATCGACGACGCAACACCCCTAACCGCAGAACACGGCGCAGGAGCCTCCTAAAATGGCCACCGACATTCTCGTCATCGACGACGAAGCAGACATCCGCGATCTCGTCTCCGGCATCCTCGAGGACGACGGTCACCAAGTGCGCACGGCGCGCGACAGCGACGAGGCGCTCGACGCCTTCAGCCGGCGCAAGCCTTCGCTTGTCGTGCTCGACATCTGGCTGCAGGGCAGCCGCATGGATGGGCTCGATCTCCTCAGCACATTCAAGGAAATCGACCCGGAGATGCCGGTTGTCGTCATTTCCGGCCACGGCACCATCGAAACCGCCGTCGCCGCCATCCGCAAGGGCGCCTACGACTTCGTCGAAAAACCCTTCAACGCGGATCGGCTGTTGCTCGTGGTCCAGCGCGCTCTTGAAGCGACCCAGCTCAAGCGTGAGAACACGACGCTTAAGGCGCGCGGTGGGTTTGGCGACGACCTGATCGGGTCGTCTGCCGTGATGGCCGCTCTTCGCGCCGCAATCGACCGCGTGGCCCAAACCAATTCGCGCGTGCTCATCGCCGGCCCTGCGGGCTCCGGCAAAGAACTGGTCGCGCGCCTCCTGCACGAACGCAGCGGCCGCGGCGGCGGTCAGTTCGTCGCAATCAACGCCGCCTCGATCGCGCCGGATCGTATGGAGAGTGAGATTTTCGGCGAAGAGGGACCGGATGGCCGCCCCAAAAAGATCGGGGTCTTCGAACAAGCGCATGGCGGCACGCTTTTCCTCGATGAAGTCGGCGACATGCCGTTGGAAACACAATCCAAAATCCTGCGGGTTCTGGTCGAGCAGCGCTTCCGCCGGCTCGGCGGCAGCAACGACGTGCAGGTGAACGTACGCGTAGTCTCTTCTTCTTCACGCGAATTGCGCGGCGACATCGAGGAGGGCCGCTTCCGCGAAGACCTCTTCCATCGCCTCAATGTCGTGCCGTTGCGTGCGCCTGGTCTTGCGGAGCGCCGCGAAGACATTCCTGAACTCGCTGGCTATTTCGTCGGACGTCTCGCCGGCATGTCCGGCGTGCCCCCGCGCCAGATCGGCGAAGACGCGCTTGCCGCGCTGCAAGCCGCCGATTGGCCAGGCAACGTGCGCCAGCTGCGAAATGTCATCGAGCGCATCCTCATCCTCGCGACCGGCGATCCGCAGACGCCCGTCACCATCGACGCGCTGCCGCCGGAGGCCTGGCCGCAAGCCGGCTTCTCAAAGCACGACGGCCTGCAGGAAGTGATCGGCTTGCCGCTGCGCGACGCGCGCGAGCGCTTCGAGCGCGAGTACCTCAACGTGCAGATCACGCGTTTCGGCGGCAACATTTCGCGCACTGCCGCCTTTATCGGCATGGAGCGCTCGGCGTTGCACCGCAAATTGAAGTCGCTCGGCGTCGAAGCGCCCGGCCGCAACGGCCACGACGCTGAATGAGAGGCGTCGCGTACGTCAACGGCGCCTACTTGCCGCTGAGCGCGGCGCGCGTGTCCATCCAGGACCGCGGCTTTCAGTTCGGCGACGCGATCTATGAAGTTTGGCCCATCCGCAACGGGGTCATTCACGACGCAGAAGGCCACATGGCGCGCTTGATGCGCTCGCTGAGCGAACTGCGCATTGCCGCACCGATGGGCGAAGCCGCGCTGTGGGTCGTTCTGCGCGAAACGATGCGCCGCAACCGCGTGCGCGATGGCATCGTCTATGTTGAGATCAGCCGCGGCGCCACGCGTGGGCGCGATCACACATTCCCTACACCCGCGGTGAAGCCCACTCTCGTGGTCACCGCAAAGAACCTAGACACCACCCTACTCGCCAAACGCGCGGAGCAGGGGGTCAAGGTCATCACGCTTCCCGAAACACGCTGGGCGCGGCGCGACATCAAATCGGTAAACCTCCTCGCCAACGTGCTCGCACGCCAAGCCGCGAGCGAAGCGGGCGCGTTCGAGGCCTGGTTCGTCGACGCCGACGGCTTCGTGACGGAGGGGACATCTTCGAGCGCCTTCATTGTTGACCGCGATGGCGCTGTGCGCACACGTCCGCTCTCAAATGATCTGCTGCACGGCGTCACCCGCGCCGCGATCGCCCAGGTCGCGCGTGCGCAGCAGCTTGAGGTGATTGAGACGCCGTTCACGCCCGCCGAGGCCAAAGCGGCCCGCGAAGCCTTCATCACGCATGCGAGCAACGCCGCCGTGCCGGTGATCGCCATCGACGGCGCTCCGGTCGGCACGGGCCGCCCCGGGCCTGTCGCAAAGACGCTGCGCGCCGCTTATTTGGGCGCCGAGGCCGCCAGCTAGCGTGTCAATTTCGTGAAAGTTGGCGCTTCGAACCGGTTTCCCCTATAGCTCGCCGCCAGCCGCGCGGAGTCGCGGCGCCATAAAACTCAAGGGCATGGGGGTCCCCATGGAAAAAAAGCAAAATCTACAGGACACGTTCCTCAACGCTGTCCGCAAGGCTAAGACACCTCTCACCATTTTCCTGGTCAACGGCGTCAAGCTCCAAGGCGTGGTCACCTGGTTCGACAATTTCTGTGTGCTGCTCCGTCGCGACGGGCAGGTACAACTTGTCTACAAGCACGCTATCTCCACCATTATGCCGGGCGCGCCCGTGCAATTGTATGAGATCGACAAAGCGGTAGATGAAGCAGACGCCTGAGGCCCCGCCAAAGGATTTGAACCGCACCATCGTGCTGCGCCCCATGGCGGGCGCGGCTGAAACTGCGCGCGACGGCGAAGCTCGGCTCCTTGAAGCTGTTGGCCTAGCACAAGCACTTGGCCTCGACGTGGCGGCAGCAGAAGCCGCGCCGCTGCGCCAGATCAACGCGCGCACGTTTCTCGGTTCGGGCCGCGTCGAGCGCCTCAAAGAACAAACCGAGGCGCTCGGCGCGGGCGTCATCGTCATCGATGGCGCGCTGTCTCCAACGCAGCAGCGCAACTTGGAAACCGATACGCAGGCCAAGGTGATCGACCGCACCGGCCTCATCCTGGAAATCTTCGGCCTGCGGGCGCAGACGAAAGAGGGGCGCCTGCAGGTCGAATTAGCGCGCCAGGACTACGAACGCTCACGCCTGGTGCGCACCTGGACGCACTTGGAGCGCCAGCGCGGTGGCCTTGGCAAGACCGGCGGCCCCGGCGAAACGCAGATCGAACTCGACCGCCGCATCATCGCCGACCGCATCATCAAGCTGAAGCGCGAACTCGAAGACGTGCGCCGCACGCGCGGCCTGCAGCGCCGCGCGCGCTCACGCGCCGGCCTGCCGGCGGTCGTGCTGGTCGGCTACACCAACGCCGGCAAGTCCACGCTGTTCAACCGCCTCACGCAAGCCGGCGTGCTCGCGAAAGACATGCTCTTCGCTACGCTCGATCCAACGGCGCGCCAAGTGAAGCTTCCAAGCAACCGCGCCGTCATCATGAGCGACACGGTCGGCTTCATCTCCGATCTGCCGACAGAACTCGTCGCCGCTTTCCGCGCTACGCTCGAAGCCGTCACCGAAGCCGATTTGCTCCTGCACGTGCGCGACATTGCGCACGTGGACAGCGACAAGCAGAAGGCCGACGTGCTGGTCGTGCTCGCCCAGCTCTCCAAGGACGCTGGAAAATCACCGCCAGTGCTCGAAGTCTGGAACAAGATCGATTTGCTCGACGCCTCCACGCACGACGCGCGCATGCGCCGTTCGCAAGCGGCGCAAGAGGGGGGGCAGAGCGCCCTACCCCCCATCGCCATTTCCGCCGAAACGGGGGAGGGCGTCGACGCCCTGCTCACCGCGATCGACCGCGCGGCCTTCTCCGCCACGCGCGTCATCACCCTCACCTTGCCGCCCGACGATGCAGGCCGCATCCGCGCGCAAATCGCCGCCGCCGGCAAAATCCTCGACGAAAGCACCGACGACCACGGCCATCACACGCTGCGCGCCGAGCTTCTCGTGGAAGACGCCGCCCGCTTCGCGCCGCTGGAGCCCCTACCCGAAGAAATGCGCCCCGCCGCGGAGTAGGGGACGTGCAGCACACGCTTACAGCCTGGGTATTTATCGCGATTGGAGTTCTGTTCCTGATCTTCCGCAAGCAAGGGGCGCGACACAATGAATGGCTTTATCGCCTAATTTTTCGAGACAAGAAGCCTTTCGACGCTGACACGCTTGAGGGCTACGAAATTGTCTATGCAATTATTGGCGTGCTCGCCGTAGTCCTTGGCGCGCTCTCTTTGCTCGGGATGTTACCCCCGCCGAGCTAGCCGCCCGACCAACTCGGCCGCAAACAGGCTCAACGTATCGTCCCGCGCGCCCATGACGACGATGCGGTCTCCATTTTCGGCGAACTCGATCAGCTTATCGCCACAGGCCTCGCGCTCCGCGAAAGCCATCGCTTCGCGCCCACGCGAGCGCACACCCGACGCAATGTGCTCGCTCGTCACGCTGCGGTCAGTAGTCCCGCCGTAATAGACGGGGTCGGGGATGATCAGCACGTCGTCGTCGGCCATGTTGCGCGCGAAGCAATCCACGAACTGCTCGCGCATCAGCCGCAGCGGCCCGTAGCCGTGCGGCTGGAACATGATCAGCAACCGCCCCGGAAACGCGTGCAGCGTCGCCAGGGTCGCGGCGATCTTGTCCGGGTTGTGCGCGAAATCGTCGATGACGGTCACGCCGCCGGCCGTGCCCACGACCTCGAGCCGCCGCCGGATGCCCGCAAATCCCTCCAGCGCCTTCGCGGCATCCTTCAGCGGAAGCCCGTAAGCGCGCGCCGCGGAAATCGCCGCCAGCGCGTTCGAGACATTGTGCTCGCCCGGCACGCCAAGCTGCACCGTCGCGCTCTCGCGCGTCTCGCGCTCCAACACCTCGAACGTCACCCCATCGGGCGCCGGCTTGATCGACACGCAGTGCAGATCCGCCAGCCCAGAGCGCAGCGCGTAGGTCCGCACGCGCACCTTGGCGCCCAGCACCAAGCCGGCGGTCTCTTCATTGTCGAGGTTCAGCACCGCGATCTCGGCCTTGCCGATGAACTCGCGAAACAACCCGCGCAGCTCGTCCATCGTCTTATGGTCGAGCGCGATATTGTTCACGACCGCGATGGTCGGCTCGTACATCGCGATCGAGCCGTCGCTTTCGTCCACCTCGGATACGAACACATCGCCCTTGCCGACCAAAGCAGAGGCAAACGGCGCTTCGCGTCCGGCGAAGTTCTTCATCACCGCGCCGTTCATCACCGTGGGATCGCGGCCGGTCTGGTGCAGCATCCAGGCGAGCATCGCCGTCGTCGTCGACTTGCCGCTGGTGCCGGCCACGCCAATGCGCACAGGCGCTGCGTTGAAGAGCTGCGCCAACAGCTGCGGACGTTTCAAATCTTCTGCGCCCACGCGCTTGGCCGCCACGACATCCGGCACCGTGTCTTCCACAGCCGCCGAGCGCACGAATATCTGGTCCGCGCTCACCACGCCCGATCCGTCCTGCGGGAAGAGGGCGATGTCCTGCGCCTTGAGGTACTCGAACTTCGCGCTGAGCCGTCCCTGATCCAGCGAGCGGTCCGACCCCGCCACGATATGGCCCTTGCCGCGCAGAATAAGCGCCAGCGGCAGCATGCCGGAGCCGCCGATCCCGCTCATGAAATAGGTTTTTGCCTGACTCATTGGCGCCGGTTATGACGAGAAACGCCGCCTGACGGCAAGGACACCAGACATTGGCCCCAACCATCCGCATAGCCGTCGTCGCGCCCGGCACGCGCATCGACGAAGGATTGGCGGCCCGTCTAAAGG
>JAEWNX010000078.1 GCA_023461135.1 Pseudomonadota bacterium | reverse complement strand
GCCTGGTGCTTGGCGACGAACGCGGGCCCGACCTTTCCAAGCTGGCCTTCGTGGCCCGGGCCATCACCCCGCCTTACCGGCCGCGCCGGTTCGACGCCCGCTTCTTCCTGGCCGCCGCCGAGGCGGTCCTGGCCCATGACGAGCCCCAGGCCGGGGAAGAATTGCTGCACACCAAGTGGTTTAGCCTGGACGACGCCATGGCCCTCGACCTGCCCTCGATCACCCGGTTCGTCCTGAAAGAGGTGCAGGCGCGGCTCGCCGGGGAGGCGGTTCAGCCCCCATTCCTGAAGTTTTCGCGCGGCAAACATACACTTGAGCGGCTTGCGAGTTGACTTTAGGGCGTTCGCCCGTATTTTCGCGCGCTTCCTTGAACCCCGAGAAGTTCCGAGCCCGCACCCATGGCTAAGCCGACAGTCATCAAGATCCGCCTGAACTCGAGCGCGGACACGGGCTATTTCTACGTGACGAAGAAGAACCCGCGCACGAAGACCGAGAAGCTCAAGTTCAAGAAGTACGACCCGATCGCGAAGAAGCACGTCGAGTTCGTCGAAGGGAAGATCAAGTAAGCACGCGCTGGCGGCGCTGCAGAACGGGGCGGTAGGCGATGGGCCTGCCGCCTTTTTTTGTTTGCACGCTTAGCCGCGCTCCCGGGCCAAGGCGCGTTGATAGGCGGGACGCTGCCTCAACGCTTCGAAGTAGCGGCGGGTGTTCGGCTTGTACCGCGTGCTGAGGCCAAGCTGGTCGCCCATATGAAGCGCGAAGTGCACGGCGATGTCGGCGATGGTAAAGCGGTCGGCGCAGAGATACTCGCGCCCTTCGAGCGCCGTCTCCACGCTGCGCAAGCGTGAGAAAAACCAGATCGTATAATCCTCCACCGCTTGCGGCAGCCGGCGTTCCTCCGGCTCAAGCGTGGTGTAGCGAAGCACGATCGTCTGTGGAAAGGTCAGCGTCGCATCGCTGCGATAGAGCCAGTTGAGATAGGCGCCATAGGCGGCGTCGCTCGGATCGACGCGCAGAGCGTTCGGCGCGAACTTCTCCGCTAGATAATGACAAATCGCAGTGGATTCGGTGAGCGTCAGATCGCCGTCGATGAAAGTGGGCACGGTGCCGAGCGGGTTGACCTCCAAATATCCCGGCGCGGCGAAGCGCGGCGGAAACGGCAACACCTCCATCTCATAGTCCAGCCCAAGCTCCTCCAGCGTCCAGAGCGCGCGCATCGAGCGCGAATTGGGGCAGTGGTAGAGCTTCATCTCACTTTGGGTACAGCAGCATCTGCGTGCAGCGGAAGAGCGCCATCGATTTCCCGCTGGTTTCGTTTTTGACTTCGGCGTCCCAAACCTGCGTTGTGCGCCCGCCATGGGTGAGACGCGCTTCGCAGATGAGCACGTCGCCCGGTTTTCCGGTGCCCAGGAAGTTGGTCTTGAGTTCGATAGTGGTGAAGCCGATGGCGGCGTCCGGCTTGGAGATGATGCAGCCATAGCCGCAGGCCGTGTCGGCCAGCGTCACCACCGTGCCGGCGTGCAGGTAGCCGTTCGGCGCCATGTGGTGCTGTTGGGCCGCAATGCGCCCGCGCATGAAGGCCGGCCGCGCCTCGAGCCATTCAATGCCCATGTGATCGGGCAGATGGCCCCTCTGCCGCTCCGTCAGCGCGGCGACGTAATCGATCTCGCTCATGGGACACTCCAGTGCGCTGCTGCTATCATGGCTCCATGACGCAACGCCAAGTCAAAGCCGCCGTCTTGCTCATCGGTGACGAACTCCTCTCAGGCCGCACGCAGGACGTGAACCTGCAGACGATCGCGAAATTCCTCGCGCCGCTCGGCGTGCAAGTAGCCGAAGCGCGCGTGGTGGCGGATGTGCCGGCCGAAATCATCGCAGGCGTGAACGAACTGCGGGCAAAGTACGATTACGTCTTCACCACCGGCGGCATCGGCCCCACGCACGACGACAAAACGGCCGATGCAATGGCCGCCGCATTCGGCGTGAACATCGATGTGCGCGCGGACGCGCTGGCGATCCTGGAAGCCCACTACAAGAGCCGCGACAATCTCAACGTGGCGCGTCTGCGCATGGCGAGGATTCCAGATGGCGCGACGCTGATCGCCAACCCCGTGTCGAAAGCGCCTGGCTTTCAAATCGGCAACGTATTCGTGATGGCGGGCGTGCCGTCGATCACGCGCGGCATGCTGGAAGATGTGCCGCACCGCATTGAGGGCGGCGCGGTTGTCCGCTCCGTGACCGTGCGCGGCAAGGGCGTGCGCGAGGGCGACATCGCCGCCGGGTTGGAAAAACTCGAAGCAGAGGCGCCCGGCGTCTCGTTCGGTTCGTATCCCTGGTTCAGCCCGCCCGACGGCTTTGGCCTCCACCTCGTGGCCCGCAGCGCCGACCCCGAGGCGCTGGCGAAGGCGGAGGTTGATCTGAAAGCACTCATTGCCTCGCGCGGCGCCGCGCCGGAGGTCGTGAACGACGCGAGCTCAGTCGGCCCCCTAGTTAAGCGCGTTTCCAAACCGCGTGCGTGACGTCGCAGCGGTGCGTGAAGCCCAGGCTGCGATAGAGCGCGATCGCGCCGGTGTTGCTGGCGTAGGCGTGGAGGAAGGGCGTTTTGCCTTCAGCGAGAATGCGCTGGCCGACATTTGTCAGCAGCGCCGCGCCATAGCCGCGGCTGCGGTAATCGGGATGCGTGCACACGCCGCTGATCTCGATGAACTCGTCCGTCTGCAGCCGCTCCCCGGCCATGGCGATCAGCTTGCCGTTGTCGCGTATGCCAATGAACCGGCCAAGCGTGTGCGTGCGTTTGCGGAACGGGCCGGGACGCGTGAGCAGCGCAAGCGCGAGCATCTCTTCAGCGTCTGCATCGCCGAGCGGTTCGATGGGAAAATCCTTCGCGGCGCCGCGCGTGAAGCCGTGTGCGATCATCTGCACGCCGGGCGCCGTGAAAGCGACTTCGACGCCGCCCGGCGCGCCAGGCGGCGAAGGTTCGAGCAACGAGATGTCTCCGTCATCGGGGATCAGCGCAGCCAGCGAGGCGACGGCCGCATCCGACAGATCGATCGCCGCCGCGAACGGCCCAATATCCGTCTGAAACCGCCGCGCGCGTCCATCGCCTTCACTCAAGTGCGCCTGGCGCGTCGTCAGCGCCGTCCAGACCAGTTTGTCGAGGGGATGCGTCACGGCGTCAGCCATCCGAAGCTCGCGGGTGGAATGCGCAGCCCTCCTACGCCAAGGCTACGGCGGGCATCCTACCCTCGCTCACGCGAGCGTAGTATGGTGCGAGCGGCGGGAGTTGAACCCGCACCGCCTTTCGGCGAACGGATTTTAAGTCCGCTGCGTCTACCAGTTTCGCCACGCTCGCGTTGGATTTGCCTTACGGCGCGCCGCTCACGGCTTCAAGACCACGCGGCCTAACACTTTGCCCGCGCGCAGATCTTCGATCGCGGCGTTGGCTTCCGCGAGCGGCCGTTCGTGCATCGGCGGGGCGGGGACAGCGCCGCGCCGCATCAGCGCGATCAGTTCGCGCGCTTCGTCGAGCCGGCCGACATACGAGCCGATGATCGAGAACGGCTTTAGCGGCAGCGAAGCCAGCGGCAGCGACGCCTTGCCGCCGAACAGGCCGACAATGATGTACTTGCCGCCCCGCTTGAGGCTCGCCGTGCCAAACGCGAATGTCGCCGGCGCGCCGACGAAATCGATCGCCGCGGCGGCCGGGCCGTACTTGGCCGCGGCGGCCTTCCAAGTCTCAGCCGACGGCTCGATCGCGGCGACAGCCCCGTACTTCAACGCCGCTTCGCGCTTGGCGGCGTCGATATCGACCGCGACAATAGGGTTCGGCAGCACGCTCTTCGCCAGCGCCATCGCCATCAGCCCCACGCCGCCCATGCC
>JAEWNX010000077.1 GCA_023461135.1 Pseudomonadota bacterium | reverse complement strand
GAGCTAGTCACGCTCCGCCGGCGCTCCACCCTCACCCTGCCCTCTCCCTCCCCAAGGAGGGAGAGGGTTCACGATGCGGCTTCCAACTTCGCCAGCAGCACGCCCTCGCTCACTTGCGCTCCCGGCTTGGCGTTGAGTTCGGCGAGCTTGCCGTCGAACGGTGCGGTGAGCGTGTGCTCCATCTTCATGGCTTCGAGAACGAGAATGGGATCGCCCTTCTTCAGCTTCGCGCCAGCTTTGGCGGCGACGGAGACGATCTTGCCGGGCATGGGCGATAGGATCGCGCCGTCGCCGGCGGCGGCTTCGTCAGCGCTGCGTTCGCCGGTGTCGAGCGTGAATTCGTAGACATCGCCGTGATCGAACACGATCGCCCTACCTTCGGAAACTACCGATTCGGGAGGTCCGCCATATTGGCGGATGTCGGCGACGTAACTTTGTCCCTCTCCGCGCAAATGCACCTTCAGCGCTACATTTGCGTTCAGACGGAAGCCGCGGAGACGACGCCACGGCGAAGAATAGTTTTCTGGCTGTCGCACAAGCGGGCGGCCGACACCCGACACCGCCGAAGCCGCTCGGCCGAGGACGTCGCCGCTAGGCGCCGGCTTGCGAGTCAAGAACTCTCCTCGTCGAGCGATGAGTCCTGTATCGACATCGCCCTCCTTGAAGGCCGAATCCTCGAGACAGCGGCGAAGAAAGCCTGCGTTCGTCTTGACTGGCCAAACCTCAACGGAGTCGCACGCGTCGCGCATTCCTGCGATCGCAGCTACTCGCGTTTCCGCGTGAATTACCAGCTTAGCGATCATCGGGTCGTAAAACGACGTGATCTCGTCGCCCTGCTCGACGGCGGACTCCAGGCGAACCGATTCCGGCAAAGGATAGAAGTGCTCCAGACGCCCGGTGCTCGGCAAAAAACCAGTTTCCGGATTTTCCGCATACAACCGCGCTTCGATGGCGTGGCCGTTGATCTTCAGCTCCTCCTGCTTCAGCGGCAGCTTTTCGCCGCTGGCGACGCGGAGCTGCCATTCGACCAAGTCTTGGCCGGTGATCTCTTCGGTTACCGGGTGTTCGACTTGGAGGCGTGTGTTCATTTCCATGAACCAGATGCGATCGCCGCGCAGGCCTTGGCTGGCGTCCGCGATGAATTCGATAGTGCCGGCGCCGACATAGTTCACGGCTTTCGCCGCGAGCACGGCGGCGTCGGTGACGGCTTTGCGCGTCGCCTCGTCCATGCCCGGCGCTGGCGCTTCCTCGATCACCTTCTGGTGGCGGCGCTGCAGCGAGCAATCGCGCTCGAACAGATGCACGACATTGCCGTGCGTATCGCCGAACACTTGCACTTCGATGTGGCGCGGGCGCTGCACATACATTTCGAGCAACACGCGATCGTCGCCGAACGCCGCCGCTGCCTCGCGCTTGGCGGAGGCGAGCGCAGCCTTGAACTCGCCCTTCTTCTCGACCTTGCGCATGCCTTTGCCGCCACCGCCGGCGACGGCTTTGATCAGCACCGGATAGCCGATCGCGTCGGCCTCCTTCTGCAAACGCTCTTCGCTTTGATCTTCGCCGAGATAGCCGGGCGTCGTCGGCACGCCGGCTTCGGCCATGAGCTTCTTTGCGGCGTCCTTGAGACCCATGGCGCGGATGGAGTCCGGGCGTGGGCCGATCCAGATGAGGCCCGCATCGATGACGGCCTGCGCGAAATCGGCGTTCTCGGAGAGAAAGCCGTAGCCGGGATGGATCGCCTCGGCGCCGGTCTGCTTCGCGGCGGCGATGATCTTCTCGCCGCGCAGATAGCTCTCCTTCGCGGGCGACGCGCCGATGTGCACGGCTTCATCCGCCTCGCGCACATGGCACGCGCTGGCGTCAGCGTCGGAGTAGACGGCGACGGTGCGCACGCCGAGACGCTTGGCGGTGCGAATGACGCGGCGGGCAATCTCGCCACGGTTTGCGATGAGGACGGATTTCAGCATCAGATGTCGTTCTTCGTGATGAATTCGCCCTGGTCCCCCTGAACGCGCGCCGACATTTGCTCTGCGATCTCGCAAGCCTTCTTGAGCGCATCCATGCTTGGACTCTTTATCTGGATGGTTCCGCGCCAATACTGAAATCCGCCTTGCGGCTGATCTTGGCTGGGCCACAGCGCGAAGACCTTTTCGGCGACAGCGAAGCCTTGCTCGATTTTTCGCTTCGCATCAAAGGCGTCCAACTGCAGCGAGACGTCGGAGTCGAGCAACGCAAACCATTCCTCGGGGGTGATGTCGTTGCCGGCATCTAAAACAGTGGTGCGGCGGTGAATGTGGAAGAAGTAAGCCATTGCCTACATCCTAAACACGCCGAAGCGCGTCTCTGGAATAGGTGCATTCAGGCTCGCGCTGATCGCTAAGCCAAGCACGTCGCGCGTTTGTGCGGGATCGATGATGCCGTCGTCCCACAAGCGCGCCGTTGCGTGGTAGGGATCGCCCTCCTCTTCGTAGCGCGCGCGGATCGGGTCCTTGCACTTCTCCTCGTCCGCTTTCGCCCAGCTTTCGCCTTTGGCTTCCATGCCGTCGCGCTTCACTTGCGCGAGCACGCTGGCAGCTTGTTCGCCGCCCATGACGGAGATGCGGGAGTTGGGCCAGGTAAAGAGGAAGCGCGGCGAGTAAGCGCGGCCGCACATGCCGTAATTGCCGGCGCCGAACGAGCCGCCGATCAGCACGGTGAATTTCGGCACTTCGGCGCTGGCGACGGCCGTCACCATCTTCGCGCCGTCCTTGGCGATGCCGCCGGCTTCGTATTTGCCGCCGACCATGAAGCCGGAAATGTTTTGCAGGAAGAGAAGCGGAATGCCGCGCTTGCAGGCAAGCTCGATGAAGTGCGCGGCTTTGAGCGCGCTTTCGCTGAAGAGAATGCCGTTGTTGGCGAGGATGGCGACGGGATAGCCCCAGATGCGCGCGAAGCCGGTGACGAGCGTGGGGCCGTAGAGCGGGCGGAATTCGTCAAGCTCGCTGCCGTCAACGATGCGGGCGATGACTTCGCGCACATCGTACGGGGTACGCACGTCGTCGGGGATCACGCCGTAAATGCTTTCGGCATCGTAGGCGGGCGCGATCGGTTCGCGGAGATCGAGGCCGACTTTCTTCGTCGTGTTGAGGTTCGCGACGATGCGGCGAACGAGGTGGAGCGCGTGCGCATCGTCCTGCGCGAGGTGATCGACGACGCCGCTTTTGCGCGCGTGCATGTCGCCGCCGCCGAGATCTTCGGCGCTGATCACTTCGCCAGTCGCGGCTTTCACCAGAGGCGGCCCGCCGAGGAAGATGGTGCCTTGGTTGCGGACGATGATTGTTTCGTCGCTCATCGCCGGCACGTAAGCGCCGCCCGCGGTGCACGAACCCATGACGCAGGCGATCTGGGCGATGCCCTCGCCCGACATGCGCGCCTGGTTGAAGAAGATGCGGCCGAAATGGTCGCGGTCCGGGAAGACTTCGGCTTGGTGCGGCAGGTTCGCGCCGCCGCTATCGACGAGATAGACGCATGGCAGCTTGTTCTGCTGCGCGATCTCCTGCGCGC
>JAEWNX010000076.1 GCA_023461135.1 Pseudomonadota bacterium | reverse complement strand
GGGAAGAGCTTGTCGAGCGCGGCGACGCGGGCGTCTTGCTTCTCCGCGAGGATCATCTCGCGCCCGGCGGCGATGCGTTGTGCGTCGAAGAACATGTGCTCGGTGCGACAAAGGCCGATGCCTTCTGCGCCGAACCTGACGGCGGTTTCCGCATCGTGCGGCGTTTCGGCGTTTGCGCGCACTTTCATGCGCCGCACGCGGTCGGCCCATTGCATCAAAGTGCCGAAATCGCCCGTGAGTTCGGGCTGCACCATGTCGGCGGCGCCGTTGAGCACTTCGCCGGATGAGCCGTCGACGGTGATCACCTGCCCTTTCTTGATGACGCGGCCGGCGGCGCGGAATTCGCCTTCCTTGTAATCGATGCGGATTTCGCCCGCGCCGGACACGCAAGGCCGGCCCATGCCGCGCGCAACGACGGCGGCGTGGCTCGTCATGCCGCCGCGCGCGGTGACGATGGCGCGCGAGGCGTGCATGCCGTGGATGTCTTCGGGGCTCGTCTCTTCGCGCACGAGGATGACGGCTTCGCCTTTAGCCGCGAGTTCGGCGGCTTCATCCGGTTCGAACACGACTTTGCCGACGGCGGCGCCGGGCGACGCGGGCAAGCCCTTGCAGATGATGTCGCGGTGATACTTTTCGGAGATGGTCGGGTGCAGCAATTGATCGAGCGCCATTGGATCGACGCGCATCACCGCTTCTTTTTCCGTGATCAGTTTTTCGGCGGCCATGTCGACGGCGATTTTCAGCGCGGCTTTGGCGGTGCGTTTGCCGTTGCGGGTTTGCAGCATGTAGAGCGTGCCGCGTTCGACCGTGAACTCGAGGTCCTGCATGTCGCGGTAATGCGCTTCGAGGCGCTGGTAGACGGCGACGAGTTCTTTGAAGACGTCGGGGAGCGCCTCCTCGAGGCTGAGGCCGCCTTCGCGCATGGCTTCGCGCGCAGCTTTGGTCAGCGGCTTGGGCGTGCGGATGCCGGCGACGACGTCCTCGCCTTGGGCGTTGATGAGATACTCGCCGTAGAACTTGTTCTCGCCCGTGCTGGGATCGCGCGTGAAGGCGACGCCGGTGGCGCTGGTCTCGCCCATATTGCCGAACACCATCGCCTGCACATTGACTGCGGTGCCCCAGCTTTCGGGGATGTTGTTGTGCTTGCGATAGAAGATCGCGCGATCGTTCATCCAGGATGAGAACACCGCGCCGATCGCGCCCCAGAGCTGCTCTTTGGGGTCGGATGGGAACGGCTTGCCGAGCTTTTGCTGAACCGTGCGCTTGAATTCAGCGACGATCTGCTTCCAGTCGCCGGCCTCCATCTCGACGTCGGATTTGTAGCCTTGCAGGTCCTTGTGGGCGCCGAGAATTTCTTCGAACGCGCCGTGTTCGAGTTCGAGCACGACGTCGGAGTACATTTGAATGAAGCGGCGATAGCTGTCGTAGGCAAAGCGCGCGTCGCCGGAGAGTCTGGCGAGGCCTTCCACCGTTTCATCGTTGAGGCCGAGGTTCAGCACGGTGTCCATCATGCCCGGCATCGACGCGCGCGCGCCGGAGCGGACGGAGACGAGCAGCGGATTGGCGGGATCGCCGAATTTTTTTCCGGTTTTCTTTTCGAGCGCGGCGAGCGCGGCGTCGACTTGCGCGCTGAGCTCGTTCGGGTAGCTGCGGTTGTTGGCGTAAAACGCCGTGCAGACTTCGGTGGTGAGCGTGAAGCCGGGCGGCACGGGCAGATTGAGGCGCGCCATCTCGGCCAAGTTCGCGCCCTTGCCGCCGAGCAGCGGCTTCATGGACGCATCGCCGCCAGACTCGCCGCCGCCGAAGCCATAGACCCATTGCTTCGCTGGGGACGCCGACATCTAACCCTCGATCTTCGAGAAATCTGCAACCGCCGATAGGGCTTCTGTAAACCGCGAGAGGATGAGAAGTCTATTGCGGCGGAGTTGTTCCTCGGGCGCATTGACGAGGACTTTGTCGAAGAACGCATCGACCGACGCACGCAAGCCCGCGAGCGCTTTCATGGCGGCGGCGAAATCCTCTTTTTCCACAGCCGCGCGCGCGGCGGGGAGCGCTTTGGCGAGCGCGTCGTGGAGGGATTTTTCCGCGGGCTCGACGAGCTTGGCGGCGTCGACTTCGCCCTTAGCTTCGTCGGAGCTCCATTTGCCCTTCTTCTCTTCGGCCGCGAGGATGTTGGCGGCGCGCTTGGAAGCGGCGAGCAGGTTTGCGCCGTCTTCGGTTTTGAGGAAGACGTCGAGCGCTGCAACGCGCGCGACGATGCGGACAAGATCGTCGTCGCCGAGCGCGAACACGGCGTCGACGAGATCGTGACGCTTGCCTCGATCGCGGAGCTGTACTTTGAGGCGATCGGCTAAGAAGGCGAGGAGGCTGTTCCTCGCAGCCTGCTGATCGCTGCGTTGAACCTCGTTCAGCACGTCCTTGTCCCAGTTGCCGAGCCAAGCTCCGCCGATTGCGGCGATCAACACCTCATCCAGACCAATGCGAACATCGTTCTCTAGGATAACGCGGACGACACCCAGCGCGGCGCGGCGCAATGCATAGGGATCACTGCTTCCTGTCGGCTTCTCGTCGATAACCCAGAACGACGAGAGTGTATCCAGTTTGTCCGCCAGCGCGAGGGTGACGGCGACTTTGTCGCTTGGCACACGATCGTGGGGGCCCAGCGGTCGGTAATGGTCTTCGATGGCGGCGGCGACGCTGTCGTGTTCGCTCGTGGCCCCTGCGCCTTTGCTCGTCGCCTCGCCGGTGAGACGGACGAGCGACGCAAGTTGGCGGCCCACCTGCCCTTGCAGTTCGGGGAATTCGCCGACGGTTTCGGTGACGAGATCCATCTTGCAGAGGAGCGCGGCGCGCTCGACGAGTTTCGGATCGGCGCCGGTGACGGCGCAGAGTTCTTCCGCCAGCGCTTTCACGCGCTCGACTTTGTCCCAGACGCTGCCGAGCTTTTGGTGGAAGACGATCTTCTGCAGCTTGGCTTTGCGCTCTTCGGTGTAGAGCGGCGTGGCGGTGTCGACTTTCCAGAAGAATTGCGCGTCGCTGAGGCGTGCGGAGAGAACGCGCGCGTTGCCTGCGGCGATGGCCTTGCCGCCGTCCTTGGCTTCGATGTTGGCGACGGTGATGAAGTGCGGCGCGAGGCGGCCAGTTTCCGGATCGCGCACGGCGAAGTATTTCTGGTGCGTGCGCATGGAGAGGCGGATCACTTCGCCCGGCAGATTGAGGAAGGACGGATCCATGTCGCCGAGGAGGACGACGGGCCATTCGACAAGGCCGGCGACTTCTTCGAGCAGGCCGATGTCCTCGACGAGTTCGAGTTTCTTGGCGGCGCAGAGTTTGCGCGCGTCTTCGATGATGCGGGCTTTGCGCGCTTCGCGGTCGATCTCGACGTTGGCGGCGCGGAGCTTCGCCGTGTAGTCGGCGAAGTTTTTCGGCTCGATGCGCGCGGGCGCGTGAAAGCGGTGTCCCCAGGTGATGGGTTCGCTTGGCACTGTATCGACGCTGATCTTCACGTGCTTGCCGTCGAACAGGCAGAGGATGTTGTGCAACGGGCGCACCCATTGCAGATCGCTCTCGCCTGAGCGCATGGATTTGGGCCACGGGAACGCGCGCACAACTTCCGGCAGCGCTTCTTGCACGATCTCCGGCGTCGGCCGCCCTGCCCGCTCGATGCGCGCGACGTAGAAGGCGCCTTTCTTGTCTTCGACGACCTGCGCTTCCTCGATCGATTTGAGGCCGGCGCTTTTGAGGAAACCTTGGAGGGCTTGGTCGGGGC
>JAEWNX010000075.1 GCA_023461135.1 Pseudomonadota bacterium | reverse complement strand
GAACTATCCAAACCTTCGCGCGTTCCGCCGTGGAGAAGGAGCACAGCCATGGCCCCGCGCACATTCAACATCACCGACGGACCGAACAAACCGACCCTTCAAAAGGCACTTATGATGCCGGAAGAGGTCACCGCCCACTTTCAGATTGAGGGTGAGGGGTTGGACGTCACGATTTTGAGCATGGAAGAGCAGCCCGATGGTTTCAGCTTCAAGCTTGAGGGGCGGGTCGCGTCGGGCACCATGAAAGGCGCCTCCTTCAGAGCGATTTACGGGATCGAGGGGCGATCTGGCTCAATGGCCATCGAGCAAGTTGGGACGCCATGAGCAGTCCGGCGGGCGCTATCATTTCATAGGAACGGTGTGAGTAGACGCCCGGTGCGCCACTTGACGCCCGTCTGGGCCTCTTCTTTGTTGACGGAGCGGAACTCTCGCCAGCAGCAGCCGTTCGAAGGGCAGTAGAGGAGATCCGCCATGGCAGCAGATACCGACAAGACGGCACACGTCGCTCACGCGAATGCGTTTTCCATTGTGGCAGTTGTTGCTGGCCTAGTCACCGCGGTCGCCATCTTCGCCGCGCTGTTGTTCGTGAACTACGATCGGGACGACCATTTTAATGGCCCACCTACCACGCTAACGAATGCAGCCAAGACTGGCAGCGGATCGAATTGATCGCTGCCGTAAAGTCTGGAAGGCAGGCCGGGCACGCTCAGCCCGCCCAGCACCTGCGCCGGCCGCCTGAGGGGGCGGGACGGGGATCACCAGATTGGTCCACATCCTCGGAAGCAGCATTTCGGTGACGCGAAACCCTTCCGAAGCTGCTGCTCGAGGTGCAGTTTAAAGATCGCGCTCCAAGCCTTGCGAAACAGGAGAGGCTGGGAACTTGAATTACCGTTGGCCCTCTCGCTGGCGGCTAACGCGAAACCCTCTCAGCCTCGGCGAGCGCCTTCAACGCCTTCACCAACGCGAGCGGAACATCGCCCGCGGGCCTGTATTCCAGTTTCAGTCTGTTGCTCAGGAATTTTACCATCTGTTTACCCCCTAACCCGCACTCATGGCGAGCAAACGGGTGCGAGAATCTTCGGTTCCCGAGGCGAGCAAAAACATATTTCTCGCAGTGTTTACGCAATCGAAGGGAATTAGAAGGTGCGATGGCGGACAGCGACGCTCTCACAGGCCGATCTGGGTGCGGCGCTGGCCCTCAGAAAGTATCCGCCCAAAGTCGGCAAGCGTAGTCGAGAACACTTGCCGGTAGGCTTGCCCCAAACGCTTGCCGGCAAATGATGTGTGATCCTTGCCGATGGGCACCACGTTTGCCGGCAAGCATCCCGTGGTTACCGCACTCGAGGTCGCCGGCAAGCCTCTGCCGAGTTCAGAGCTTGCCAGGGCCATGGGGGTTTGAGGCGGGGACAGCACGAAGCGGCGCCGCGAGGTTGCTGGACTAGTCGACGAGCGGCCTTCCGGCGAGTTCGTACTGATCGGCTTGAAAGCGTGGCGGCAAGCGACGGCTTGAGGGGCGGCACGCCTTTTGAAAATATGCAAAGGCGTTGGTGAGAATCGAAAATCTCGGGCAGCAAAAAGGGTGATCGTCGATGCGATCACCCTTCATTGTTTCCGCAAACCTGCCCGGCGCGGAAACCAGTGACAATGCTTATTGGATTGTTCGTTCTTTTGCGTCAAGCGCCGGGCTCCTTTTTTAACAGGACGCCCACATGCCCACCGCACCGAAGACACCCACGAACATCACCGTGGAAGTCCACGACACGCCGCACGCGCCTTTTATCTTCATTGACGAGGCGCCCAGCTTCGGCAATCCCGGGGGGCACATCAACATAACCGTGGCTGCCTACCGGCACGTTCCCGATGGGAACGGCGCGATTAAGAGCGATCTGGTCGTGACCGCTCATCTGCGTTGCACGATTGCAGGCGCAATGGCCCTGCGCGACTCGCTCGACAAGGCGATCCTCATGGGGGCCAAGCCCGAGGGTGAGAAGCCGAATTGACGTCATTTCCGGTTCATCCTCCCCGTTATAAACGCGCTTCTTGCCCCGCTTCGGTTAAGCTTTGCGGGGCTTGGGCGGCGTTTCATCGCCTCGACGATGTTCAGCTCTTCTTCCCCTTCTCAGCGTCGTCCTCCAGCCTGAAGTACTCGTCGATCGCTTCCTCCCACTCGCGTCGCGCGTCTTCTGGCCAATTGTCCATGGCTCCCTGCATGCCAATGCGGCCTGTCTTCTTGTGCGCGTAAATGATCTGCGGGGGCGCACCGCTATTTAAGAGCGCGTCGAGTAGGATCTTTCCCATCTCGTCCTCGTCCATCGGCGTTGGCACGTCTTTCTTCGGATCGAAGAACACCGGATCATTTGGTCCTGGATCTCGTCCGAACTTCTTGCGGAACGCCTTGAGCTGCTTACGCATGGCGCGCGCAGCTTCCTGCTCGAGTGTGCGCTTGCGCTTCATGCGGCCACCCCTATTCCAGTTCCCCGAGTGCTTCCTCGTGCTTGCGGATGTTGAGATTGAGATCGCCTTCGATGCTCGACAGGCGCGGATGGATGTAGGGAGCTGCGGCTCTCGCCATCTCATCGCGACGCTGCGTGTCCGCGGTAGTATCGCGCATGACATCGAGCATGTAGGCGAGTGGCAGCATCCCAGCTTCTACGACCGCTGCAGCAACCTCCTGGCTCCGCTTGCTCACGGAGCCTTTCTTGCGGCCAGCTCCTGACCTCTTACCGCCTCGGGCCATCGTTTGATTTCCTCTGATTAAATTCAAACAATCGGCGGCCATCACTGCGGCACCGGGAGGATATAGTTCGGCGGAGGCATCAGAGCGTTGCGCGGGTTCTCCGGCGGGGGCAGCATTGGAAGCGGCTGCGTGTGCGGGCCAAATGCTTCGATCGTCTTCTGCCGCGTGCCCTCGGCAACCTGCATGGCCAAACGCGCGATGGCGCGGCGAGCCGCAATCGAGAACTGCTGATGCTGCGAGACCGCGAATAGGGCATTGGCAACGTTGTCGCGCGTCTGGCCTTGAGCAATCAGCATCTCCGCGGCGTCTCGAGCAATACGGATGCGTCGTTCGTTGATGGCGCCATTGGTCAGCGCGTTCAGCAGGCGTGCGCCACCTTCGAGCACCATACCGGCACCCGACCGCTGCCCGACGTTGCGGGCCATGTCGGCTTTGGACGTGGGGCCGGGGAACTCCTGTTGAGCCGACTGTCGCAGTGCCGTGCGGCTGTTCTGCAGGACGTTCTGGCGCGTCTGGTCGAACACGGTCTCGGCATCAAGGCGTCGCGTGAGCTGGCTCGCAGCCTGCGGGCCGGCAACAAGATCGAGTTTCTCGCGGGCATAGTCTGATCCGAGCTTTGACCGCGCCGCTGCGGCTGCATTCTCGCCGTGCGAGGTCGCCGCGTTGCCCATGATAGTACGGACCTGGTCGCGTGCGCCTAGTCGGTATCCATCGACCTGAGCGGCTGACATGCCACCCACCGGAGGCTGACCAACCCCATACATCTCCGCGCGCATTTGGTCGGGTGTCAGGCTCTGATTGAAAGCATTTCGTCCGGCGGCGACGGAATCGCGCATCTGGAAGTCTTCGGACTCGAGCGCGCGCGCCCGGGCCCAGGCGCTATCCTGCGGCGCCCCAGGGCTGATGGCTTCGTCGACTTGGGTACGCACGCGCGCAGCGAGCGCACCATAGATGCGCTGGTCGTTCAGATCCGGCCGCTGAGCGAGGCCGTCGAGCGCGCGTTTGACGTAATCCCATTCCGTCGCATTCGGAACGCGCGTGATCTCATACTGGCCGTTTGGCAACTGGCGCGCGAAGAACTGCCGCGGACCAGCAGCTGGATCGATCGCGGCATATCGCGCCGCGACGGCGAGTACACGCGGCTCATGCGTCAGGATACCAAGAGTGTCCTCGAGCGCCGGCGTAAACGGCACCGGACTGTGCTGGAATTGCTGACGGTGGGGTGATGCAACTTGGCGATAGTGCTGTTGCGTCGCGTGGATGGTCTCGGGGATGTTTGCAGCAGGGCCGAGCGCCTGGTCGACGTCCGTGCGGATTCGATCGGCGGCGCCATCACGCCGATCCTGCAG
>JAEWNX010000074.1 GCA_023461135.1 Pseudomonadota bacterium | reverse complement strand
CTCATTAACATGCGAGGGAGGACGGCCATGTTACGAGGCTGGCCAATCGCTTTGGTCGCGGCCACCGGCGCGAGCGGCCTGTTTGCGTTCGGCGTCATTCAATCGGCATTCACACAACAAGCGCAGGCGTTGTTCATCGTCTTTGCGGCGGTGCTGCTTCTGTTCGTTGCAGGCAACAAATTGTTCGGCGGCGGCAGCGGCCATGGCGCTCACGCCGCGCACGGCGCGGGTGGCGATCATGCCGTGGTGATGAGCGGCAAAATGGTCGGTGCAATTACGGTGATCGCTGCAGCGATGGCCGTCATGTACTTCTGGACCGACAATGAGCTCTCGGGCGAGAAAGTCGGCCGCTTCATCGACCAGGGCGCGGTGGGGTTAAGTCATCAGGCGCAGGCGACATTCAACCGCCTGACTGACGGACGCGCGGACGAGAGCACGGCCGAGCAACCGGCTTCGCCTCCGCAGGACGGCTGATAAGCGCTGGGCTCGGCCAGGTTGCATGCCTTTGGCGGCGCGCAATCTGGTTCCGCCCTAATCGCCGCGGCCTTGCGCACGCCGATGATCGGCGTCCTCGGACTCGGCCGTTCGACAAGCGGCAACGCGCTGGGGCGCCATGTCGCCGGCGGCGTTGACTTCACCGCACACGTAATCGTGGCCGCCGAAATGGCGCACGCTGACAAGCCTGGCCCACTGGCGCACGCCTTCAAACCAACCTGCGCCGCGGTCGTCCGGGAGCACGGCCAGCAATCCGCGCCAGTCGCACGGGTTCCAGGGGCGTCCCTCAAGTGTGGTGAAGATCGCCTCCGCCGACGCTCGTTGCGCGTCGTCCGTTTCCACGTCGGCCGCTTGCGTGGTTTGTGCGCGGGGGCGGCGCACATCGAGCGGCAATGGCGGCATGGCGTCGCCGCTCGCCGCACAAACAGTGCTCACGCGGCCTACGCGGTCGGGCGGTATCCAAGATGCAAGGTCATAAAGGACGGCGCGGTAGCGGGTGTCCAACGTGAACAGCGACGCCCCATCCGGCGAAAATACCCAATGCTCCATCTCCGCGCCAAGCGCGACTGGCGGGGCGTCGCGTCCCAACGCGCGCAAGGTCCAGCGATATTGCTGATCGGCCGTGATCAGATATTCGCCGCTCGGCGAAAAATCGAACCCGCCCAGATCGCCGATCGTGAGCGGTTGCGGCGTGTCAGCTCTCAAGTCCCAGAGCGTTCCTGAATCGGTCAGGCTGCGCGTGATCAAGAACTTGCTGTCGTTCGAGAAAGCAAAGTTATAATAGCCGACCTGCCACAGCAGCCCCAGATTCGTTTGCGCGCCGTCCCGTCGCAAATCGCGCAAAACGCCTTGCCGTCTTGGATCCTGAGTCAGGACGTATCGGCCGTCCGGAGTGAAACCGAAACCGGGGGAGTCGTAAAGCAAAGGACCAAGGGCTATTGCGGCGCCGTTTGTGCGAACCGGCCAAAGCATCCCGGTCCCATCAGCTTGCTGCGTGAGCAAGAAAGACGCGTCATTCGATAATTGATAAAAGCCGCGCGTGTCGCCCACATTTCTCACCGGCGACATTGTTCGCAGGTCGTACAGAAGCGCGCCCCCGGCGGCGCCATCGACAAACAGATAATTGCTGTCCGAAGAAAACGAATGGTTAGAGATCACCCCTAGCGGACGCGCCCGCCAATTCTCGCGCTCGGCGCGCAGGGTCGCTGAACGGGTCTCATCGCGTGTCACCACGAAAGCGCCGTCGGGAGAGAAAATTGGTCCGTCGACATAGCGATAAACTGGACCGAGGTCGATTGGAGCGCCGCCTGCGACGAGGCTCCGCAGCGAGGCGCGCGAGTTCGGATCGACCGAGTAGAGCCACTGGCTGTCGCTTGAAAACTGCGACTCCAAGCGGCCGAGCACGCGCGGCGCGCCCTCAGGTCTCAACGGCCACAAGCTTTCCACGCCCGCTGCGTCACGCGTGAGGAGTGTCGCGCCGTCAGGGGCGAAAGCAAACTCCTCGAAATACCCGAGCGATCTGCTTTCTCTGCTCTGGTCCAGGTAGAACATCGTGCCCGCGCCTTCGGGGCTTTGCGTCACCAAGAGCGTGTTGTCGGGAGAGAACGCGAAATTATGAGGCTCGCCTTGCCGGATCTTGCCGAGAGGAATGGGAGCCCCGCCATTGCGCAAGTCGCGCAGCGTGCCCTCCCAGCCGGCGCCGATGGTCACGAGATATCGGCCGTCATGTGAGAAGCCGTAGAAGAGCGCCGTTCCCAATTGTTGACGCACCGGAAGCGCGCCGAGCTTGGCCAACGCGTCGCTCCTGCTTGCAGATATCAGCAACGAGCCTTGCGGCGCCGCGCTCGCCAGAGCAAAAGGCAGCGCGTCAAGGGAGCGCCCACGGCTAAGCGTGTCCTCGGCGTAGGCGCTGAGGCTGCCGCGCCATCTTTGCGCGTCGACGCCGGCGGCAACATAACCGGAAATCAGGATGGCCGCAGCGGACGCAGCGATTGCCGCCGTTCGCTGTTGGGCGCGCCGCTTCTTGTCGCGGTCGATGATCTGGCCGGGCGTGACGCCGACCATGCCCGCCACAATTTTCAGCCACGCGTTGCGAAAACCGTCCTTTCCCTTTCGCGCGTCAGCGGCGAGCGGCTCCAATTTGTCGCCAGTCAACGCGTCGCCACGGAACGCGGGCGGGAAGCACTTTTGCGTGGCGTCGGCGCCGTGCTCGTCAACGAGCGGCGCCGTGTCAGGGATAATCGCGAAAATCTTCGCGTGACGGCCCTGCGCCGCGAAGTATTCGATCTCCTTTTGCACCCACGGGCTCGCCGCGCCATCGGGCGAGCAAACCACCACCAGCGACGCCGATGCGCGCAGATTGGCTTCGATCTGATCGCCCAGGTGACCGGCGCTCAGTTCTTCGCGGTCGCGGAAAACGGGATAGACGCGATTGGCCTTGCCGCCGCCGATCAGGTCAAACTTCCCGAGCGACGATGGAATGCCATAGCTCTCCAGCGCGCGGTGCAACCGGCGCGCGAAAGCGGCGTCCTTGCTCGAATACGAGATGAAGGCGGCGTAGCGATAAACGTCGGCCATTCTTGGTCCCCCCGACGCAGCAAAGCCTAATGTCAAAACTTGAAAGCGTCGAGCGGGAGAAGCTGCGGTCAGAGACGGCCAAAGCCGCCAAGAATCGATTGAAGCGCCGGCGTTGCCGACGCTTCAATCGTGCGCGTTATTTCTTCGCGGCTTTCTTATCGTCCTTGTTCTGCTTGGGTTTGCGCTTCTCTTTGTTGGAGCGCATCTGACCTTTGGCCATTGGGAAATCTCCGTCGTTATGGCGAATGCGATTAGGCAGTAGGGAATAGGGAGTAGGCAATAGGGAATTTACACGTCGCCCCGCACCCTCTTCCCCGCTCACTCTCTTATACCGTTCTTCAAGCGCGTGCTTCGTTGACGCCGCGCCCAAGCGCGAGCGCTGCCGCCGCGGCGATGGCGTCGGCGTCGAGGCCGGCGGTGGCGTACATGGCTTCAGGCTTGTCTTGGTCCTGGAAGGCGTCCGGCAGCGTGAGCGTGCGGATCTTGAGGCCGCGGTCGAGCGCGCCGTCTTTCGCGAGGAAGTGCAGCACGAAGGCGCCGAAGCCGCCGATGGCGCCCTCTTCGATCGTCAGCAGCACTTCGTGTTCGCGCGCCAGGCGCCGGATGAGGTCTTCGTCCAAGGGTTTGGCGAAGCGCGCATCGGCGAGCGTCGTCGAAAGCCCCATCGCCGCGAGCTTGTCGGCGGCCTTGGCGGCTTCCGAAAGCCGCGCGCCGAAATTGAGGAGCGCGACGGTCGAGCCCTCGCGCAGGACGCGGCCCTTGCCAATCTCGAGCGGGGTCCCGGCGTCCGCGCCCAGGGCGCCGT
>JAEWNX010000073.1 GCA_023461135.1 Pseudomonadota bacterium | reverse complement strand
GCGCCGGCCATCGCAGGCGCGGCGAAACGCGGTGAGCGCTGGCGCGACATCTGCGCTCTGCCAGCCCGGCAGATCGTCGAAGTTTGCCGGCTCGAGTGAAAAGGCGACCGCCGGCCGCGTTTCGGGGCCGGCGCTCGTCCGTTCGCCCGTGCTCGCGCAGGCGGCCAGCGCGAGGCAGGCAATGGCTAAGCTGGCGAGGTGACGGCGGCGCATCTGGCTTCTCCAGGTGATTTGGCGGGGCGTTCTGTAACGCGCGAAAGCGCACTGCGGCAGCCAAGGGCGCCCGACTTTTCCTTGCGCCTTGATTCCGATGGGGGTAACTTCCGGCCAGTAGTTATGCTCAGAGGAAGCATAAGGGGTGGGCCAGCGTCTTCCGCCGGCTTGAACTGCACCCTACATATGCTCTGGGTGAGTATAATCCCTGGAGGCCGCGCATGGCCCGCATCATTGACGCTCTTGGCCCGGACAGCGGATGTGACCCGCGCGCCGTCCACGGCGCCTGGGGCGCGCTCGACGCGGCGGCCAAGCGGGGACTGGCGTACACGCCGGAAGTCAAAGCCGAGACCGATCATCTCTACGAGCGGGTGAAGCATGTGATCCCGGCGGTTGAGTGGCCGGCCTACGCGCCGCTGATCGCGGCGATCAACAAGATGAAACGCGCGAAGGGCGCGGTGATCCTCGCGCACAATTACATGACGAGCGAAATCTTCCACTGCGTCGGCGATTTCCGCGGCGACTCGCTCGCGCTTGCGCGCGAAGCGGCGGAGACGGACGCGGACGTGATCGTCCAGGCCGGCGTTCACTTCATGGCCGAGACGTCGAAAATTCTCGCGCCTGAGAAGACGGTGCTCATTCCCGACATGCGCGCGGGCTGCTCGCTCGCCGCTTCGATCACGGGCGCCGATGTGCGCTTGATCAAGGAGCGCTTTCCGGGCGTGCCAGTCGTCACTTATGTGAACACGTCGGCGGAGGTGAAAGCTGAAAGCGACATCTGCTGCACGTCCTCGAACGCGGCGGCGGTTGTCGAGTGGGCCGCGCGCGAGTGGAAGACGGATCGCGTGATCCTGCTGCCGGACGAATATCTGGCGAAGAACGTCGCCACGCAGACGGGCATCAAGATCATCTCCTGGCATGGCCGCTGCGAAGTGCACGAGCGCTTCACGGCCGAAGACATCGCCGAACTGCGCGCCGCGCATCCGGGCGTCGTCGTGCTGGCGCACCCTGAGTGCCCGCCCGACGTGATGGCGGCGGCGGACTTCGCAGGTTCTACGGCGGCGCTGCAGAATTACGTGCTGGAGAAACGGCCGGGCAAAGTCGTGCTGCTGACCGAGTGCTCGATGAGCGACAACGTCGCCGCGGCGGCGCCGGATGTCGATTTCGTGCGCCCGTGCAATCTCTGCCCGCACATGAAGCGCATTACGCTCGAAGGCATCTACGACGCGCTGGCGGAAATGAAGCACGAAGTGCTGATCCCCGAGGACGTGCGCGTCCGCGCGAAACTGGCGATCCAGCGCATGCTCGATCTGCCGAAGGAAAAACCGCGCGCGTTCGAGACGGGCCGCGCGCCGGTCGCCGTGGAACTCGTCTAATCGCAGCATGAGCGCCCGCGTCCTCATCGTCGGCGCGGGCCTCGCCGGACTGTTTCTTGCGCTGAAGCTTGCGCCACGCCGCGTCACGGTGTTGAGCCAGGCGCCGTTGGGACTGGCGTCTGCGTCCGCGTGGGCGCAAGGCGGATTGGCGGCGGCGCTCGCGCCGGAGGACAATCCTGAACTGCACGCCGCAGATACTGTGAAGGCGGGCGCGGGGCTGGTTGATCCTGTCGTCGCTGGTCTCATCGCGCGCGAAGGCCCTGCGCGCGTGTTGGACCTGGTTGCGCTCGGCGTGCCGTTCGATCGCACGCCGGAAGGCAAACTCGCGCAAAGTCTGGAGGCCGCGCATTCGCGGCCGCGTGTGGTGCGCGTGTCGGGCGATCTCGCGGGCAAGGCGATCATGGACGCGCTGATCCTCGCCGCGCGTGGCGCCCCGCACATCGAGGTGCTGGAGAACCAGCGGGCGCATTCGCTGTTGCAGGACGAGAATGGGCGCGTGTGCGGCGTGGCTTGCGGCGATCATGCTTTTGCAGCGGACGAAGTCGTGCTCGCAACCGGCGGCGTCGGCGGCTTGTTTGCGGTGACGACAAATCCGCCGGAGGCGATGGGTCAAGGTTTGGCGATGGCGGCGCGGGCGGGTGCGTTGATTGCCGATCCGGAGTTCGTGCAATTTCATCCGACCGCGATCGATATCGGGCGCGATCCAGCGCCGTTGGCGACGGAAGCCTTGCGCGGCGAAGGCGCGCACTTGGTGAACGGCAAAGGCGAAGCGTTCGTGCCGGACTTGGCGGCGCGCGACGTTGTGGCGCGCGCGATCCATCAAGAGCGGATGGCGGGGCGCGGCGCGTTTCTCGATGCGCGCGAAGCTGTTGGCTCGAGTTTCCCCGCGCACTTCCCCACAGTTTTCGCGGCGTGCATGAGCGCCGGGCTCGATCCGCGGATTTCGCCGATCCCGGTGGCGCCGGCGGCGCATTATCATATGGGCGGGATCGCCACAGATGTTTGGGGGCGCAGCAGCGTCGAAGGGCTTTGGGCCGTGGGCGAGTGTGCGTCCACGGGCGCGCATGGAGCCAATCGCCTTGCGTCGAATTCATTACTGGAAGCCGTAGTCTTCGCGCACCGAATCGCTGCTCGATTGCGGGATGACGCACCTCAACCCCACGGGCCGGCGCCCCCCGCAAGCGTCGCCTCCACTCTCCCTGACACATCTCGCGCGGAACTTCGCCGCGTTATGGAGGCGTCCGCCGGCGTCGTCCGAGATGGAGCCGGCCTCGCTCATGCGCTCGAGCGTATCGACGCGCTCAGTGAATCTCACGGGCGCGCCAACGAACTCGTTGCAGCGCGCCTTATCGTCACCGCCGCGCACGCTCGCGCCGAAAGCCGCGGCGCGCATTTCAGGAGCGACTTTCCGCATGCCGCAGCAGCGCCCGAACGCAGCTTTCTCACTGCCGCCTCTGCCTGACATCGTGATCGAGCCGATCGTCAAGCTCGCGCTCGCCGAGGATCTGGGCTCGGCCGGCGACATCACGACAGATGCGCTGATCGATCCGCAGGCCGATGGGCGCTGGGCCGTGCGCGCGCGCAAGGCGGGCGTTGTCGCCGGCTTGGATGCGGCGACGCTCGCGGGATGGCTGATCGATCCGGACATCGTGTTTGAAGTTTCCGCGCAGGATGGGGCGCATGTCGAAGCGGGCGAGACGATTTTGGAAATCGAGGGGCCGGCGCGTTCGGTGCTGACCGCGGAGCGGACGATGCTGAACTTCATCGGCCGCCTCTCCGGCATTGCGACGCTGACGCGGACCTATGTCGATGCGGTGGACGGCATGGGCGTGATCATTGCTTCGACGCGGAAGACGACGCCGGGATTGCGGGCGCTGGAGAAACGCGCGGTGCGGCTGGGCGGCGGCGGGGCGCATCGGCACGGGCTCAATGACGCGGTGCTGATCAAGGACAATCACATCGCCGCGGCGGGCGGCGTGCGTGAGGCGCTGGAAAAGGCGCGCAATGCGGTCGGTCACCTGACGGCGATCGAGATCGAAGTGGATTCGATCGATCAGTTGAAGCTGGCGCTGGTCCCGCCGGTGATTCCGAGCGCGATCATGCTGGACAATTTCTCGCTGAACGATCTCCGCGCCGCGGTGAAGCTGGCGAAAGGCCAGGCGCTGGTGGAGGCGTCGGGCGGGATCACGATCGAGAATGTGTTCGCGGTGGCGGAGACGGGCGTGGACGTGATCTCCGTCGGGG
>JAEWNX010000072.1 GCA_023461135.1 Pseudomonadota bacterium | reverse complement strand
GGGGTGCCGGCAGTCCATATTAGCTCTTTCGGATCAGCTTGCCGTGGTCGAGCGCCATGACGCGATCCATGTATTTGGCCAGTTCCAGGTTGTGCGTGGCGATGAGGGCGGCGGCGCCTTCCTTGCGCACCAATTCTGTCAGCGCAGCGAAGACCACGACGGAGGTGTCGGGATCGAGGTTGCCGGTGGGTTCGTCGGCGAGAATGAGCACCGGGTTGTTGACCATCGCGCGGGCGACGGCGACGCGTTGTTGCTCGCCGCCGGAGAGTTGCGCCGGCTGGTGATGGAGGCGCTCGGCAAGACCCATCGAACCGAGCAACCGTTCCGATTCGCCAAGCGCTTCGCGGCGCGGACGGCCCGCGATCAGCGCGGGGAGCGCCACGTTATGCAGCGCGTCGAATTCGGGCAGCAGATGATGGAATTGATAGACGAAGCCGATCTGGTTGCGGCGGATGGCGGTGCGCGCTTCGTCGCCGAGCGCCCAGCCCTCTTGGCCGGCGACAGTGACGTCGCCGCCGCTGGGTTTTTCCAGGAGGCCCGCGGCGTGGAGAAGCGACGACTTGCCCGAGCCTGACGGACCGATGAGGCCGACGACTTCACCGGCCGCGATTTCGAGATCGACGCCGTTGAGCACGGTGAGTTCGCCTTCGCCGGATTTGTAACGGCGCGAGACGCCGCGCAGGCTCAGCACGGTTTGGGTTCTGGTGGGCGCGGCGACGTCATTCATAGCGGAGCGCCTCCACCGGATCCAAACGCGAGGCCCACCATGCGGCGGCAAGCGTCGAGCTGAACGTGACGAGGATCGTGAAGAAGGAGATCATTGCGACCTCCCCCCACTCCACGCGCGCGGGAAGCGTCTCAAGCGAATAGACGGTGCCGGGGAATGGATCGAAGCCAGTCGTCATCTCGATGAAGTTCTGAATCGGGCCGATGTTCAGGCAGAAGAGAATGCCAAGCACCAATCCGAGCGAGAGGCCGATCACGCCGAGGCTCGCGCTCGCCATGAAGAAAACGCGCTGGATAGCGCCCTTGGTGGCGCCCATGGTGCGCAGGATGGCGATGTCGCGGCTCTTGTTCTTCACCAGCATGATGAGCCCGGTGAGGATGTTCAGCGCGGCGATCGCGACCAGGATCATCAGGATAAGGCGCATCACGTTGCGCTCGACGACAAGCGCGTCGGCGAGGCCTTGGCTCTTGGCGCGCCAGTCGTAAACGAAATAGTCGGGGCCCAGCCGAGAGCGCAGTTCGAGCATCGTGGCCACCGTGCGATCGGGGTCGCGGATGCGGATTTCCAGCTCGTCGGCGCCGTCGCCCTTGCCGAACATGATCTGCGCTTGTTCGAGCGGCATGTAGATGAGCGCGGAATCGAACTCGGCCATGCCGACGCTGAACACGCCGCCTATCAGAAATGATTTGCGCCGCGGCGTGATGCCGAACGGGGTCTGCGCGCCCTGCGGCGAAAGGATCGATAGCGCCATGCCTTCACGCACGCCGAGCGATGCAGCGAGACGATCGCCGACAAGTATGGTCGGCGAATCCACGCCTTCGAAACCGTCCAGACCGCCGCCTTCGCGGATGCTGTCCACCACTATGGGCAGTTGCGCAAGCTGATCGCGAGGGATGCCCCGCACGATCACGCCGGCGGCCATGCCGTCCGAGGTGGCGAGACCCTGCGCGTTGATGATGGGCGTGACGTGCAGCACGTCCGGCGTTTCGCGCGCGAGCGCGGCGAGGCGTTCGATTTCCTGCCCCGGCAGGTTGCGGGTGTCGACATAGACGTGGCCGTTCACGCCAAGGATGCGCGAGAGCAACGTCTCGCGAAAGCCGTTCATGACGGACATGGTGATAATGAGCGCCATCACGGCGAGCGTAATGGCGAGCACAGAGATGACCGAGATCAACGCGATGCCGCCGTGCTGGCGCTTGGCGCGCAAATAGCGGCCGGCGAGCATGCGCTCGAAAAGGCCGAAGGGGACGCTTCGTCCGTTGCTCATCAATAGGCCCGCGCGATCAGGATTTCTTCAACACCAGGATTGCCGGTGAACACGCATTTGCCGAACGAGGCCGGCTGCTTCAGGGGCGCGTTGCGGATGGTCAGCTTCAGCGCTTTAAGACGCTCGCCGACCTTGTCCAGTTCCGCGCCGGTCGGGCGCGACCAGGCGACGCGCGCCCAACCTTTCACTTCGTTCTCGTCTTCGCCCTTACCGTAGTAGCGCTCGAGGTCGGCGAAGGTGTCAAAGGCAGCGCGGGTGTTTTCGACCATGCGCGCCTTGGCTTCGTCGAACAGTTCTCGCTGAGCGACGTCCAGCAGCGCCGCAACCTGGGCGATGAAATCAGCGCGTGACAGCGTGTGAGATTTTATCTTTTCACCTTCGCGGAGCGCGTTGCGCTTGATGAAGGTGACCTGGCCATTGGCGGCGTCGCGCGGACCGATCTCGCAGATGATGGGCGCGCCGCGGCGCACCCAATCCCAGCGTTTGTCGGCCGGGCGGGCGTCCTTCATGTCCACGTGCGCGCGGATGGCGTTGCCGAAGACGTGGACGCCGTGCAGCTCCTTCGCCAGCGCATCGCAATAGGCCTTGAGGTCCGCGTCCTCCGGCTTGCCGCGCAGCATAGGCACGATGACGATCTGCTTCGGGGCGGCGGCGGGCGGCGTGCGCATGCCGTCGTCGTCGCCGTGCAC
>JAEWNX010000071.1 GCA_023461135.1 Pseudomonadota bacterium | reverse complement strand
CGTCGTGTATTCGGCAATCATCAGGCCCGATTGCGACGGCGATGGGTTCGGCCCGCGCATCTGCGGCCCAAGCCCCTTGTTCTTCCGCTGATCGACAATCCGTGCGCAGCGCAGGTTCGACAGCCGGGCCATGATGCCAGCCGCTTGGAGCAGTCCGAAGGCGTCGACCGCGAGCGGCATCCCATGGAAGTGCCCGCCCGACGTGATGAGATCGAGGTCGTACTTCTCCGCCGACGTGTTGAGGTCGATCGGGTTGTCCGTAACGCTCTGCGCTTCCGTCGTCATTGTCGCCTCCGCGCGGACGACGAGGTCGAGGCACGGCCCCAGCACCTGCGCGGCGCAACGCAGGTTGTACGGATCCTGAATCTGGCCGTCGAAAGCGTGCTTCACGTCGGTGCTGACGTCCTGCAGGCCATAGCCTTCGAGCAGCGCAAACACCCAGCGCGCAACGACCTGCGATCCGGCATGCATGCGCAAGCGATGCAAGTCTTCCCTGAACGGCCGCCCGGCGCCGCGCGTGGCTTGCACATGCAACGACGTCGTC
The DNA here is from genome assembly GCA_023461135.1 of Pseudomonadota bacterium. Lineage (GTDB taxonomy): Bacteria > Pseudomonadota > Alphaproteobacteria > Caulobacterales > Aquidulcibacteraceae > Vitreimonas. The sequence goes on along the minus strand of JAEWNX010000071.1, from coordinate 3,108 downwards.
AGCGCCGCCGCTTCGATCAGGCGCCCCATCGCCGCCGTGGCCAACGCGCCCCAGGCATTGGCGTATTGGCACCCATTGTTCAGGGCGAGGCCCTCTTTCATTTCAAGCTCAATCGGCCTGAACTTGCCTTTCCAGTTTCTGAGCAAGTCTCTCGTGTCGACGTGAGAGTCGGCATCATTGAGGACGCGCCCCTCGCCGATCACCACTGCAGCGACGTGAGACAACGGCGCAAGATCGCCGCTCGCGGATACGCTGCCATGGCGCGGAATCGCGGGGACGATGTTCTCGTTCACCATCGCAATTAACGCATCGACGACAAGCGGTCGCACCACGCTCCGCCCGCGCGCCAAAGATGCAGCGCGCAAGAACGTCGTCGCACGCGCGACAGGCGCCGGCGCATACGGCCCTACGCCCGCGCAATGCGAGACGATCAGATTGCGCTGCAGCTTCTTCAGATCTTCGGGGCTGACGTAATCGCGATAGTTGCTGCCGAAGCCGGTGTTGAGACCGTAAACGCGCTTGTCCGGATTGGCCGCGATCTGCCGCTCCGCCGCTGCGCGGAAATCCGCCAGGCGCTGCCGCGCGCCACTGGCAAGTTCGACCTTCGCGCGGCCGAAAGCCACATCTTCGATATCGGCCAACGAGACTTGGCTGTTTACGTCCAGCGTTACGGTGCGGGTGGTCATGAAGAGAGACTCGGCGGATCAATGGATCGCGCGAGACCTAGCGTAAACCATAGGCCGAGGCGAGCACCCCATCGGCGCCGCTTTTGCTCCCGATCGGCTCAACTCATCGGGGAAGGACGCCCGCCAATGCTCATTTGTGCCGCTTTGATGCTGACCGTCAGCCTGGCCGAACTACCCTCGCTCGCCAGCGAAGTGGAAACGGGCGCACGTGCGTTAACGGCGCAAACCGAGATCACGCCGGACTTCCTGGCCGACATCCGTGAATTCTCCGGCGACGCCGAACGCCTTTCGGCCGCCCTGCGGGAAGCCGGCGTCGAACAGGACTTGCCCTGCATCTTCCACGGGATCGGCGAAGACGCCCGCGAACGTATCACGGAGTTCGAGGCTGCCGACACACAGGCCGAGCGCGAGACGGCGTTTACGAACCTGCGCGTGCTCCTGGACGACGCGATCCTCATCGCACCGATGGCGGCCGCCGCAGCGGCCGATGTCGCAGCAGGACAGGACGTGGCGGAACGCTAGGCGTACTTCACCGAGCAGCCGTACGGCGTCGTTTGGGCGACCTGCACGGCGCGGCCCGCTTCGATATCCGCCAGCGCGGCGCGCACGTAATTGGTCGCGCCTTCGAGCGAGGACGGGCGCGCGGATGGTCGATCGTCGATCGCGCCTTGATAGAGCACCACGCCGGTTGGGCTAATGATGAACATCTGCGGCGTGTTGCGCGCGCCGTATGCACGGCCCATCGCGCCGGTCGGATCGAGCAGCGTCGCGCTGGGGGCTGCATTGTCGGCGCGCACGCGGGCGATGGCGCCGGCGCCGTCGAGATAGCCTTGCTCGCCCTCAGCCGACGAGATCACTTGCAGCCAAACAATCCCATCCGCCGTCGTCTCGCGCTGCAGCGTTTGCATGTTGCCGCTGTCATAGTGCTTACGCACATAAGGACAGCCGTGATTGGTCCATTCCAGGATCACCGTGCGGCCGCGGAATTCGGCGAGCGTGCGCGTCGCGCCGTTCGCGTCGCGCACCGAGAACGCCGGGGCCGCGGCGCCCGTTTCGACCGCCGCTTCCGCGTTGCGCGCGCCCATGAAGACAACACCCGCACCCGCCGCCACGGCAAGCGCGCCCGCGCCAATGATCAAGTTGCGCTTCGAAAGCTTGGTCATCGCGCTTCTCCTCCGATCGTTTCCAGGATTAGAGCCTCGCTCAGCAATTGCGGCAAGACCCGCGGCTCGCCGTCGGGCGGGTAATAGATATAAAGCGGCACGCCGGCGCGGCCATGCTCGGCCAAGGCAGCTGCAATCGTGTCATCACGATTGGTCCAATCCGCGACGAGATAGACTACATTCTCGTTCTCGAAGGCTCGGGCCACCTGCGGCGTGAACGCAGCGGCTTCATTGACCTTGCAGGTGACGCACCAGGCGGCGGTGAAGTTTACGAACACACCGCGCGCTTCGCCGCGCAATTCCGCCACGCGCGCCGGACTCCACGGCTCGGACGCCAGCACCGCTTCGTTTTGCACGCCAAGCAACGGCCGCCACATGAAAACGGCGGTGACGCCGAGCGCGACAGCGCCGACGATCAGCCACACGCGCCCCCAGCGCGCGACTAGCAACGCGAACGCCAACGCTGCGGCCACGCTGAGCAGCGCGAGCACGCCCATAGGCCCCGTCTGCTCGGCCATCACCCAGACGAGCCAGACCGCCGCCGCAAACATCGGAAACGCCAGCACGTTCTTGGCGCGCTCCATCCAGGGGCCAGGCTTCGGAATGAGGCGCTGCAAACCCGGCGCGAAATGCAGCGCCGTCAACGGCAACGCGAATCCGAGCGCGAGCGCGGTGAAGATCAGCAGCGTGGTGGTCGCAGATTGCGTGATCGCGACGCCGATCGCGCTTGCCATGAACGGCGCCGTACAAGGCGTGGCGGCAATCACCGCCAGCCCGCCGGTGAAGAATGCGCCCGCATCGCCGCCGCGCGAGGAAAGACCGGCGCCGGCGTTCTGCACGCCGCCGCCGATATTGAAGACGCCGAGCAGATTGAGGCCAATGACGAAGAAGAGCAGCGCTAGCGCCGCCGTCACCCACGGCGCTTGCAGTTGGAAACCCCAGCCTACCGCTTCGCCTGCGCCGCGCAGTGCGATCAGCACGACGGCGAGCGTCAGGAATGTCGCCAAAACGCCGGCGAAGTAGAGCGCGCCGTGCCGGCGCACCTGCCCTGCTTGCACCCCGCCTGCGAGCGCAAGCGCCTTCACCGACAGCACGGGCAGCACGCACGGCATGATGTTTAGGATGAGCCCGCCGAGAAATGCGAGCGCGATCGCGGCGAACAGCGAGGCCGTGTCGAGCGTGGCGGCAGCGGCGTATTGCACGCCGGACGTGTTGGGTAGCACCGGCCCCGGCGCGGCGCTGATCTGGACGGCGCGGCG
>JAEWNX010000070.1 GCA_023461135.1 Pseudomonadota bacterium | reverse complement strand
ATGCACGACTTCCGCCTGCAGCTCGCGCACGCGCGCTTCCCTCTCCTGGCGCTCGGTCAAATCGCGCACAAATCCGGTGAAGAAGGATTCCCCGCCCGACTTCACCTCGCCGACAGCGAGTTCCATCGGAAATACCGAGCCGTCCTTGCGTTCGCCGACAACAACGCGGCCGATGCCGATGATCCGCTTCTCCCCAGTGGTCAGATAGCGCCGCAGGTAGCCGTCGTGCTGCGTTCGATATGGCTCTGGCATCAGCATGCTGATGTTGCGGCCCAGCACCTCACTCGGCCGCCAACTGAACATGCGTTCAGCGGCGGCGCCGTAGGATTGCACGATGCCCTTCTCGTTGATGACGATCATTGCCTCGGGCGCTGTGTCGAAAATCGATCGCAGGTGCGCCTCGCGTTCCTCAAGCAAGCGCGCGGAGGCTTCCCGATGCCGCCGGCGCCTTACCGCCCAGTCGCCAATGATCGAGAGCGTCGTTCCAAGCAGCGCAAAGACCACGGCATGACTGAGTTCGGTGAATCCGCGCTCCGGGCGAAGGACATAACCCAACCCAAGTCCCAGAATTGTCAGCGCAGCTCCCGACGCGAAACCGCGCCAGAAGGATGCCGCAGCGATCACCGGAATCATGATGAGCGTAAGCGAGCGCAGCTCAACCGTGCGCGGGAAAAGGAGCACCAAGCCGACCGCTGCGGCCGCGAAGAGCACGGGAATGCCGACGTCGATCAATCGATCGCGGCGTATCCAGCCTCGCCGAGCTGCGGCGACTCTCGGGAATTCTGTTGTCAAGTTCAGCGCCACATCGCTTCGTCAGATCAACAGCTTACCGGCCCAGCAGGGAGCGGCCAAGCTCTTCGCCAAGGCGCTCGTTCACATCGGACTATTCCCAACGGCATAGGGGTTTGCCCTTAAGCATCCGTCCCGAATTCTGGGCCTCGCGAAGCCGGTCTAGCCTCACGCTGTTTTTCAGAGGATGCAGGCAATGAGCACCCCAATGAACGGCGGCGCCGACATCATCGACCTCGGTCCAGCGCTCTCCTTACGCGGACGCCGGATGCACTTCGACCGCAATGCCGAAATCTTCGGCGAGGAAGAAACCGCAGAATATATCTACCGCGTTGTTTGCGGCGCGGTGCGCACGATCCGGTTCTCTCCCGACGGCCGGCGTCAAATTCTCTCTTTCCACATGCCCGGAGACGTCTTTGGCATAGAGACGGGCGACACACACACGTGCACTGCTGAAGCGATCAGCGACTGCGAGATCGTACTGGTGCGTCGCTCACTGCTGGAAAAGGCGGCTAACGAGGACGTGCGCGCCGCCCGCCAATGGCTCGATCTCACCGGGCAGAATCTGCGCAAAGCACAAGACCACACGCTTATTCTCGGGCATAAGGGCGCGGGCGAACGCATCGCCGCATTCCTGCTGCGTTTCGCCGACCGGTCGCACAGTCAGGACATCGAGCTGCCGATGTCGCGCGCCGACATCGCCGATTATCTGTGCCTCACGATCGAAACTGTGTCGCGCACGCTCACTCAATTTGAACGGCAATGCGCGATCGCATTGCCGACGTCCCGCCATGTCGTCATGCGCAACCGCTCGGCCCTGATGCAGCTGGAAGCAGCCGCCTAGGACAACGGCGCGAAACATCGCGCCCGTCAGTGGCCCGCGGTGAGTGGGGCTTTACAGGGGCTCGACCGAGGCGATGCGGTAAGTGTGCATGCCCTCGTCTTCGGCGATTGTTACATACTCACCGACAACGAAGCGGTGTTCGCCAAGCCGATAACCCGGATCGTCGTCGTCGCCATCGGTGAAGTCATAGTGAAACGCCCAGCTGCCGCCCGGGCGCCGTTTGAGGTAGCCTACATCGCTCTCCTCCCCGCGATGAAAGCGAACGACTTTGCAGGCTTCGCGATGGCGGCGGACCTCCTCCGCGTCCAAGCGGCCTTGGACGTCCAGGGGCGCCACAAGCGTGTATCCGATGCCGGGATCGCCTGAGGGCCGCCCCGGCTCGCGCGCCAATTCAAGACGGATACGGCGAAAGGTCTCGGGAAGGGCTTCGTCTAGAGACATCTTGTCCTCCTGCCTGCAAGCTAAGGGCACAATTCACGCGACGCTTTGCGTTGACGCAAACGCCAAGCCCAAAAGAACGGCGCCGATATCGGCGTCGTATGGACCCCAGCTAATCGCGAAGCCTGCGCGCAAGCTCGTCGATGATAGCGGCGCGCGCGATGTCGTCGGGCGCGGCGTCCAAGCGCTCGTTGAGCGATGCGAGCAGTTCTGAACGCGCATTATGCCAATCGAGTTGTGTTGCAGCGCCCGCTGCGATGCGCGGGGCGTAATCCGCCGGCTCGATCTCTGCGCCGCGCGGCGTGAGCGCATAGCGCCGATCCAGCTGCGCCACGGCCACATCCGGCGTCCCAACAAACGCATCGCGCAATCGCTGTTCAAGTCCCTTCAGACTTTCCGGCTCGCCGTGATTTAGCAGAATAGACGCGCCGGGCGCTCGGTCCTTTGCCCATTTTACCAAACCTGCCGCGTCCGCATGACCTGAATAAACATCGATCGTGCGGATGCGTGCGGCGACTTTGATATCGTCTCCCTGAATGCGGACGGCGCGCCTGCCCTCCTGCAGCAAGCGGCCGAGTGTGCCCGCGGCCTGGTATCCGGTAAGCAGCACCGTTGCGTCGGGCCGCCAAAGGAGCCGTTTCAAATGATGACGCACACGTCCGGCGTCGCACATGCCGCTCGCCGCAATGATGATGTGCCAGCCGCCCACGCGCTCGATCGCACGGCTCTCATCGACGCGTTCGGTGAATTTCAGCCAGCGCGATTCGTGCAACGACTCAAATCCATCGCCTTGGCGCAAGAACACTTCGCTCGCCTTGACGGCCAAAGGCGAGTCCAGAAAAATTGGCCCTGGCGGCGCCGCATTGGCCTCCATCAACTCAAGCAGATCGACAATGAGTTCCTGCGTCCGCTCGACGGCAAAAGCAGGAATGAGCAAAGGTCCGCCCGCCGCATGCGCCTGCATGACTTCTTCGGCCAACGCCCGCTTGCGCGCTGCCTCATTCACTGCCGGACGGTCGCGGTCGCCATAGGTGCTTTCCAGGATTAGATGATTGACGCCGCTGGGGCCTTCCGGGTCCTCCTCAAAACGGCGATCTCCAGGGCCGATATCACCGGAGAAGAGCAGCGTCTGCGCTTGTCCGCCCTCTCGCACTTCTACCTCGATCGATGCGGCGCCGAGGATGTGCCCGGCATTCCACCAGCGCGCACGCACGCCCGGCGCGACGTCGATCCAGACTTTGAAGCCAGCCGAAACGAACTGATCGAGACACGCGATGGCATCGCGCTTGGTGAATATCGGTCTCACCGGAACCTTGCCACGACGCAGATTGCGCGCGTTCAGCGCCTCCACCTCCATCTCTTGGATCGCGCCTGCGTCGGGCAGCAGAACGCCGCAGAGATCTCGCGTCCCCCCCGTTGCGTAGATGGCGCCTGTGAACCCTGCGAGCATCAGCTTCGGCAGAAGGCCGCTATGATCAACGTGAGCATGCGTCAGGAGCGCAACGTCGACCTCGTCCACCTTGAACGGG
>JAEWNX010000069.1 GCA_023461135.1 Pseudomonadota bacterium | reverse complement strand
AGATAGTCGTGCGCCATCCGTTCGACCGTGAATCGTTCGTCGAAAACGGCGCGCACGCGCCGGCGGTCAAGCGTATGCAATTGGCACAGCGCGCGCACCGCTCCGTCGACGTCGTCCACGATGCAGCCGCTGAGGCCGTCGTCAACCACTTCGGCAACCGATCCGCGTCGGAACGCGATCACCGGCGTGCCGCATGCCATGGCTTCGATCATCACAAGGCCGAACGGCTCCTCCCAGTCGATCGGGAACAGAAGAGCGCGCGCGCCGCCAAGGAAGCTCGCCTTCTGCGCCTCGCCGATCTCGCCGATGTACTCGACATTGGCGTGTGCGCGCACCATCGGCTCGATGACGTCGCGCCAATAGGCCGCATCCGCCTTGTCGACCTTGGCCGCGATTTTCAACGGCAAGCCGCTGCGCGCGGCGATTTCGATGGCCCGGTCGGGCCGCTTCTCGGGAGAGATGCGGCCAATGAAAGCCAAGTAGCCCTCGTCGCGCGCGCTAAACCGCAACAGATCCCGCGGCAGGCCGTGATGGACGGTGCCGATCCAGTTCGCGCGCGGGACTGGCGCGCGCTGTGAATCCGAGATCGACACCACCGCCAGGTCCTGGAAGTGATCGTAGAAGCGCCCGAGGTCCGGCAAATCGAGCCGGCCGTGCAGCGTCGTGACCGTGCGTTCGTTGTATGCGCGCACGAGCGGGGCGTGGATGAGGTCGATGTGGAAATGCAGGACGTCGAATTCGGCGGCGCGCCGCGTCACTTCATCCAGCATGATCGCCATGTGAGGCAGCGGATCGCGCGCATCTTCGTCGAGCCGCAACGCGCGCGCGCTGCACGGGACCAGTTCGGCCGAGGTTACGGAATCGCCGCTCGCGAACAGCGTGACGTCATGGCCGAGATCGACGAGCGCCTCGGTCAGATAAGACACAACCCGTTCCGTCCCCCCATAGAGTAATGGCGGACAGCGCTCCGCCAGGGGGGCGATCTGCGCAAGTCTCATGCGAACCGCCTTTCACACAACGTTTGGAAGCTAACGTTCAGTTAGTGTGCAGCGCAGCGATGTGAAGGGTTGAGGTACGGGAACCGGGAACGAGCGGTGGATTGAGCAGGCCTATTCGGCCTGCTGTTTCGCAACCTCGGCGTGATCGTAATCTTCGATTTGCTTGGCAGTCGCCTCCGGCGACTTCGTGTACCGCGCCAACAGATCGTAGAACGCCGGAACCACGAACAGCGTCAGCATCGTCGCGACGCCGAGCCCGAAGAATATGACAGTGCCGATAGTCGCGCGGCTTTCCGAGCCGGCGCCGTGCGCGAGGATCAGCGGCACCGCGCCGGCCATCGTGGCGATGGACGTCATCAGCACCGGACGGATGCGCAGATCCGACGCTTCGAGAATGGCGTCGCGGACGCTTTTGCCTTCATCGCGAAGCTGATTGGCGAACTCGACGATGAGAATCCCGTTCTTGGCGGCGAGCGCGATCAGGATGATGAGGCCGATCTGGCTGTAGATGTTGAGCGTGTTGTCGAACAGGAAAAGCCCGAACAGGCCTCCCATCAGCGCCAACGGCACGGCCAGCATGATCACGAACGGGTGCACGAAGCTCTCGAACTGCGCCGCCAGCACGAGATAAACAATGATGAGCGCGAACGCGAAGGCGAAGCCGATGGCGCCTGTGGCCTGACGGAATTGCCGCGCCTGTCCCGTGTAGTCGATCGCGATGGCCTGGTCGCCAATTTCTTCGCGGGAAATGCGTTCTAGCTCTTCCATGGCGTCGCCGATTGCGAGGTCGCCGGGAATGGACGCGCTGACTGTCACGGCGGCCTGCCGGTTCATGCGCCGCCGCTCGGCGCTGTCGCCCACGGTGCGGAGCGACACGATGGTCGAGAGCGGCACGAGTTCGCCGGTGCGGTCGGAGCGAACGTATTTGTTCGTCAGATCGCTGATGTTCGAGCGTTCATCCCGCTCGGCCTGCAGATAGACGTAATATTCCTCGCCGCGATCGGTGATCGTATTCACACGGCGCGCGCCCATCGTGGCTTCAAGCGTGCGGCCGATCGATTGCACCGAAACCCCGAGCGCGGCCGCACGCTCGCGGTCGATGTCCACCAGCACGCGCGGACTCGACGGTTCGTAATTCATCCGCGGACGCAGGAAATTCGGGTTGTCGCGCAGGCGCGCCATGATGCGCTCCGCGGTCGCAGCGAGCGGCTCGTACTCCGAGCCAAGCAGGACGATCGATGCGCCATCGCCGCCGCCGCGCTGAAAGGCGCTCGGCATGATCACGCGCACCGTGGCGCCGGGAATCTGGCTCAGACGTTGGTTGAGCTCGGTCATCAACTCCGAAGCCGGCTTGCGCTCGCCCCATGGCTCCAGGAACATCATGGCGAAGCCGCTGGAGAAACGGTTGGTGCCCTGGTCCCCGAAACCCGGCAGCACGACCATGAAGCGCGAGAGCTCGCCCTGCTCGACGGATTCCATCAGCGTCGTCTCGACCTGCTCCATCACGCGGCTGGTGTATTCGAAGCCCGAGCCTTCAGGCGCGCTGACGAATGCCATCAGCATGCCGCGGTCCTCCGGCGGCGTGAGTTCGCTCGAGAGCTGCGAGAACAGGAACCAGCCGCCAAAGATGACGCCGCCGAACACGGCGAAGACCACCGGCTTGGCCGCAAGCGCGGCTTCGAGCGACGCTCGATAGGACGCGCGCAGGCCGTTGAGCGCACGGTCGACAAAACGCGCCAACCGCGTCGATTGGCTCGATGGCTTCAGCAGCTTCGAACACATCACCGGCGACAGCGACAGCGAGGCGAACGCGGAGATGACCACCACGCCTGCAACCGTGACGGAGAGCTCGACGAACAGCTTGCCGACATAGCCGCCCACAAACAGCATCGGCGCAAAAACAGCGACCAACACCGCGGACGTAGCGACAACAGCGAAGAACACTTGGCGCGCGCCGCGTTGGGCGGCGACCAGGCGAGGCTCGCCAAGCACATCGACGCGCCGCTGCGAATTCTCCAGGACGACAATGGAGTCGTCGACAACCAGGCCGATGGAGAGAACGAGAGCCATCAGCGTCAGCAGATTGATAGTGAAGCCGAAGATCGAGAGGATCAGGAAGGCGCCGATCAAGCAGACCGGGATGACGGCCGTCGGGATGAAGGCGGCGCGCCAAGACCCCAGGAACAGATAGATCACCAGCACGACGAGCAACGTCGCCTCGATCAGCGTCTGCGCGACGCGCGAGATGGCTTGTTCGATGAAGACGGTGGCGTCGTAAGTGAGGTTGATCTCCATGCCCTCGGGCAAGGTCGACCGGATGCGCTCGACCTCGGCCTTGACGGCCTCGCCGACATCCAGCGCGTTCGATTGCGACTGGCGAACCACGCCGATGCCGACCTGATCTTGCCGGTTGCCGCGGAAGATGCGGCGTTCCTCGATCGGCGCAAATTCAACGCGCGCGACGTCGCCGAGCCGCACAACGGCGGCGTCGTTATCGGCGGCGCCCCGCAACGGCAAACGTGCGAATTGCTCGGGCGTCTCGAAGGGACGCGTCACGCGGACCTGGTAGTCGCGCTCCTGGCTCTGCACGTAACCGGCGGGCAGATCGAGGTTTTGCGCGCGCAGCGCGGTTTCGACGTCTTGGACCGTGAGCCCGCGCGCCGCCAACGCGTTGGTGTCGAGCCAGATCCGCAGCGCGCGCCGCGCGTCGCCGCCGATTTGAACGTTGGCCACCCCATTGATGACGCCGAGCCGGTCAACGATGTAGCGCTGGGCGTAATCCGACAGCTCGACCAGATCCATGTTGGACGAGGTGAGGCTGTACCAGATGATCGGCTGCGCGTCGGAATCGGCTTTGCTGATCACCGGCTCGAGCACGTCGGCGGGCAGGTTGCCCCGCGCGCGGCTGACCGCGTTGCGCACGTCGTTCGCCGCGTCCTCGAGGTCGCGGTCGAGCGTAAACTCGATGTTGACCGAGGAGCGGCCGTCGCGGCTCGTCGCGTTGATGATGTCGACGCCTTCGATGCCGGAGAGCTGGTCTTCGATGATACGCGTGATCTGCGTTTCCACCACTTGCGCGGAGGCGCCCGGATAGGACGTGCTGATCGAGACGACGGGCTGGTCCACGTCGGGCAGTTCGCGCAGCGGCAGCGTCGTGTACGCGATGAGCCCGAACGCGATGATGAGAAGCGAGAACACCGTCGCCAGAACAGGACGGCGGACGGAGAGGTCGGAGAGCGTCACGCTCTAGCCGCGCGGTCTGAGTTGCGGCGCCTGCGCCGCTTCGGGCTGTTCGCCGCTGAGCCGCACCGGCTGGCCTGGACGCACGCTTTGCACGCCCTCGGTCACCACGAGATCGCCCGCGCCTAGGCCTTCGAGCACCTCGGCCATGCCGCCGCTGCGCTGGCCGGTGCGGATCGCGACCTGCTCAACCGCCTGGCCGCCTTGCTGCGAAACGACGCGATAGACAAAGGCGCCGTCGGCGCGATCGAGAATCGCGATCTCGGGGATGGCCAGGCCTTCGCGCGGATTGGCCAGCACCTGCACCGTCATCAGCATGCCCGGACGGATCTGCTCATCGCGGTTCGGCAGCATTGCGCGCACGCGCACCGTGCGCGTGGTCGGATTGATGCGGCTATCGACGTGCGAGATCACGCCTTGAAACGTGCGGTCCGGGAACGCGGCCGTGGTGGCGACGATCTGCACGCCCTGGCGCAGACGCGCGATCTGCGTTTCGGGCACGTCGAAGTCGAGTTTGATTTCGGAGATGTCATCCAACGTGCCGATCTGGTCGCCTGGCCGCACGAACTGGCCTGGGCTCGCCGTACGCAGGCCGACAATGCCGGCGAACGGCGCGCGAATGGTGCGGTCCGAGATGCGGGAGCCGCCGGCGTTCATGCGCGCCTGCGCGGCGTCGGCCGCTGCGCGTACGGTGTCGAGGCGCGCTTGAGAGGCGAAGCCGCGATCGTACAATTCCTGATACCGGCGCAACTCCTGCTGAGCGGCGTCGTTGGCGGCGCGCGCTTCGGCGAGATCGGCGGCCTGCTCTACGCTCGACATCTCGACCAACGCCTGGCCGCGCCGCACGCGGTCGCCGCTGTCGAAACGGATAGTGCGGATGGTGTCGGCAATCTTTGGCGTCAGCACGATGCTCTCGCGCGCCTGGGCTGTGCCCAGAGCTTGGAGGCCGTCGGTGAATGTGTGTTGGGAGGCCGCCACCGCGAGGACGGCCGTCGCGGGCCCACCCGGGCCGCCCGGGCCTTTCGCCTGACTGGATGCCGCGGCGGCGCCTTCCCCGCCAAACAGCGAGAACACGCTCTTGCCGACAATGACGAGCGCGATAAGGCCCAACGCGACGGCAACCACCGCCGCGAACCCATAGCGCTTGAACACCCCCACCAACATGTAACGGACCTTACGCGCGAAGTTTTGCGGATGTGTGTCTTTGCGGGTGCGTTGTCCAGACGCAGTCGACAGCAGGTCAGTCGTCGTCCGCGGCCGGGCCCCAGAACCCTAGCACGAGGGCGGGCTCCTCGGGGCCGCCATCGACACGGGCCCGCAGGCCCAACTGAATGCCCCGGCCATTTTCCCCAAACCGCACAAGGCTAATCTGAGCCTTCACCGTCTCTTCACCTTCGTGGGGGGCGTCCAGAAACACTTGGCCCAGCGCCAGCCAATTGCCGGCGAAAGGCGCGCCCGCGGTCAGATCGATGCGCTCTCCGCCACAGCCGCCGTCGAGCATCCGCGCGGCCGCCTCCAGATTGAGGAAGGCGCCGTTGGCGTAAGAGCGGCCGCCGAGCCAGCGAACTTCAGCGCCGCCTTCGCCGCAGCCATCTGACGGATGAGAATTCCAGAGCGCGCCCGCCTGCACCGCCATCACGATGTTCTCATTCCGGAAGAGCGTGCGTTTGACACCGATAAGCGCATCGGCGCGCCAGCCGTCTTCGGTCTCGTAATTGTTCTCCATCCACCACGAGATGGTGATCGACGTCCGATCCTCGACCGGCGCCTCCCAGTACGACGAGCCTTCGTAATAATAGAGTTCGTCGCGCTGACCGACGAGGCTGGTCCAGATGTGCTGGCCGTCGACAGGCGCGATCCAAGCGCCGGCGTTCGCCGGCGCGGGCGTCAATGCTGCGAGCAGGCCTAGGAGTCGTAGCCCGGCAGTTGACGATCCAGTTTTCTTTTCAGCCCCGGCCACGCCAGCCCCGACACCATCGCCAAGCCTTTGCTCGGCCCCAGCGCTTCCTGTTGCGCCGCTTCGGGCGCGATCAAAACTTGGTCGCGGCCGCCGCTCAGCGCAGCGACCTGCTCGGCGCACGCGCGCTCGAGGAAGAAAATGCCGACGAATGCGTCAGCCGCGTTCATGCCGACCGACAGCGTGCCGTGATTGCGCAAGAGCATGAGGTTCTTGTCGCCGATGTCGCGCACGAGCCGCTCGCGCTCATCGAGATTCAACGCAACGCCTTCATACTCGTGGTACGCCAGCTTCGGGATCACGAGCAGTGCGTTTTGTGAGATCGGCAGCAGACCGTCCTTCTGCGCGGAAACGCCGACGCCTGCATCGGTATGCAAGTGGATCACGCACAGCGCATCCTCGCGCGCGCCATGGATGGCGGAGTGGATCGTGAAGCCCGCCGGATTGATGTAGTACGGCGTTGGCGAGACGATGTTGCCTTCAAGGTCCACCTTCACCAGCGAAGAAGCCGTGATCTCCTCGAAGAACAGGCCGTACGGATTGATGAGGAAATGGTGGTCCGGGCCGGGCACGCGCATCGAGATGTGCGTGAAGATCATGTCGTCCCAGCCATAGAGCGCCACCAGCCGATAGAGCGCCGCGCAATTGACGCGCGCTTCCCACTCTTCGGCGCTAACGCGGCCCTTCAGGCTTGTCCCGGCGTCATCGGCCATCGGTTCGCTCTCCGCATTGGGCTGTGGTAGAAGACACTAGTTCTAACTGGCCGATAAGCAAAGGCGCCCCAGCCCCATGAAGATCGCGTTCAGCGCCAGCGCCCGACCGGAGGCGCAGGAGGCACTGGCCCGCCTGCGCCAGCTCTATGGCGAAACGCCCGAAGCGGACGCCGACGTCATCGTAGCGCTCGGCGGCGATGGGCATATGCTGGAAACGCTGCGCCGGCGCCTCTCGGATAAGAAACCCGTGTACGGCATGCACCGCGGCACGATCGGCTTTCTGATGAACGAGTATCAGGCCGAAGGCCTTCCCGAACGGCTGTCGAAAGCCGAGGCCGCGCGCGTGCGCCCGCTTGTGGCGCAGTGCGAGACGGTGTCAGGGGCAATTGTGACCGAGCGCGCGTTCAACGAAGTGTCGCTGCTGCGTCAGACCGCCCAATCGGCCAAGCTGCGCATCCTCGTCGATGGCGCCGAGCGTATGGCCGAACTCCTGTGCGACGGGGTGATGGTGGCGACGCCGGCCGGCTCGACCGCGTACAATTTCTCCGCGCACGGCCCGATCCTGCCGATCCATGCGCGTCTTCTGGCTCTCACGCCGGTCAGCGCGTTTCGGCCGCGCCGCTGGCGCGGGGCGCTGCTGTCGCAAAGCGCTCAGGTGCGGATCGAGGTGCTTGAGCCCAAGCATCGCGCCGTCAGCCTCGCCTGCGACAATTTCGAGACAAGAGA
>JAEWNX010000068.1 GCA_023461135.1 Pseudomonadota bacterium | reverse complement strand
TGGTGGGCTGGGTCTTTTGTTATAAGAGACAGATACACGACGGCCGGGCTTTGCAACGATATCTGGGCGCTGGCGATGCCTTCGCACCTGATGTCGCTGTCGACGGACTCCGGGCAGGAGGATCATGTCAGCATGGCCGCGGGCGTGGCCATGCGTGCGCACGAGGCGGCCGAGCGGCTGGCGCGGATTCTGGCGATCGAGATGGCGTTCGCCTCACAAGCCGAACACGTCCGCGCGACCAATCCGGAAGAAAAGCCCATTGCGCTTGGCGCACGGACGCAACGCGCCCTAGATAAGGTCCGCGAGATCTTCCCCTTGGTGAGGGAGGACCGCGAGCTGAGTTCGGATATCGAGAGATTGGCTGAGAAAGTGCTCTCCGGCGAAGTCGCAAAAGCGACGGGGTTTGGCTTCGAGCGACATTAACGCTCGTCGTCCCGCGTGTACGCGCGCCGTTTCGCATTGATCAGTCAAACTCGAAGTCTGAAAGTCTCGCCATGAGCAGCAAGGAAAACCTCGTCGCCGCCGAAAAACCGCGCGGCTTTACCGATCGCCTCGGCGACGCGGCCGCCGCCGAAGAGCGAGTCGTGTCGGCGGTGGGCCGTGTCTATGAGCAGTGGGGCTTCGAGCGCCTGGAAACGCCGGCCTTCGAATACACTGAAGCACTCGGAAAATTCCTCCCGGACTCGGATCGCCCGAACGAGGGCGTGTTCTCGGTGATGGACGATGAGCGCTGGCTCTCGCTCCGCTACGATCTGACGGCGCCGCTGGCCCGCTTCGCGGCGGAGGAGCGCCAATCGTTGCCCAAGCCGTTCCGGCGATGGCAGACAGGCTTGGTCTGGCGCAACGAAAAGCCGGGGCCGGGACGCTATCGCCAGTTCACGCAATGCGACGCCGATACGGTCGGCTCCGACAACCCTGCGGCAGACGCCGAGATGATCGCGATGGCGGGTGAGGCGCTGGAAGCTGTGGGCGTGCCGAAGAGTGGCTATCTCTTCAAGATCAACTCGCGGCGCATTCTGAACGGCGTGCTGGAGAGCATTGGTCTTTCGGACGACGGCGCCGAGCGTGGCCGTCTAACCGTGATGCGCGCGATCGATAAATTGGATCGTGTTGGCGTTGAGGGTGTTGCGGCGCTGCTTGGCAAAGGACGTAAGGACGAGTCCGGCGATTTCACTAAAGGCGCGGAGCTTGATGCGAAGGGCGTGGAGCAAGTCATCGCGTTTGTGACTTTGCCTACGGATTCTCGCGCTGGTGTTTTGGATGGCTTGGAGCGCCTGGTTGGCGCATCCGAAGAAGGACGGCTGGGGCTGAAAGAACTGCGCGGTATCGATGCGGTGCTGTCCGCGCTTGGCGTTGGCGATGCGCAGGCGCGGATCGATCCATCCGTCGTGCGCGGGCTCGAATATTATACGGGCGCCGTTTACGAGGCCGAGCTGACGATGACGATCGTCGAAGAGGGCCGGCCGGTGCGGTTCGGCTCTGTTGGCGGTGGCGGCCGGTATGACGATCTCATCGCGCGGTTCACCGGCGAACGTGTTCCGGCGACTGGATTTTCCATTGGCGTTTCGCGGCTCGTCGCGGCGCAGGCGCGGCTGGGGCTTGGCGAACAACTTGCGAGCCCGGCGCCGGTGATTGTCCTGGCGATGGATGGCGACGCCATGGGCGAGTATTTCGCGATGGCGAGCGAACTCCGGGCCGCGGGCATTCGCGCCGAAGTCTATCTCGGCGCCGGCGGGATGAAGGCGCAGCTCAAATATGCCGACAAGCGCGGCGCGCCGGTGGCGGTGATCCAAGGCGGCGATGAACGTGCTAAGGGCACGGTCACACTCAAGGACCTCAATCTTGGGGCCAAGCTTGCCGCTGATCTGGGCGAAGACCGCGAGGCCTATGCGAAGGCGCGTGAGCAGGTGCAGCGAGAAGTCCCGCGCGCCGACATCGTTGCCGCAGTGCAGCAAATGCTCGCGCAATAGGGGCGCCCGTGCAACGCTTCCACCGGCTTCGTTGATGGGCGCTTGACCGACTGTGCGCGTCTGTTCAGGTTCGCTCCCGGCCGTCGGCGTCGCGGGCGGTCGCGTTTCGGGGAGGAGACGCCCTAAATTTGCGACGCGGAAGCGGCTGCGCTCCTAGGGGAGCGCGGCCGCTTTTGCTTTAGCGGCGCGGTTTGTCTGGCGCATCGATATCCTCCAGCACGCCCACTTGCTCGGCGCGTTCTTCTTCGGGACCGAGCGTTGCGTGCGCGGCGGGCACGATTTTTCGGCACGCGAGCCAGAGCACGATGAGGCCGGCGACTGCGGAAACCAGCGAGCCGCCGAGTACGCCAAAGCGCACCGGCGTCGCCAACTCGCCCGTTCCGAAGGCGAGATTGCCGATAAAGAGACTCATCGTGAAGCCAATGCCGGCAAGCATCGTGACGCCAAGCATCTGCATGGCGTCGCCGGGCAGTTTCTGCTTGGCGACGGCGCTCGTGGCGTAGGCGGCGAGCATGATGCCGATCGGTTTGCCGAAGATGAGGCCGAGCGCGACGCCGAGCGCGATCGGGTGCAACAGCGTTTCGGCGCCCGCGCCAGCAAGTACGACACCGGCGTTGACGAGCGCGAAGATCGGCATGATGGCGAACTGCACCCAGTATTTGAGCGCATGCTCAGCGGCGATGAGCGGCGATCTTCCGTCGGCGCGGCGCATGGGTACGGCCATTGCGGTCAAGACCCCGGCGATGGTGGCGTGCACGCCGGAGAGCAGCATGAATCCCCAGAGCACGAGACCAAGCAGCCAAAACGGCAAGAGCGATTTCACGCCGGCGCGGTTCAGCAGCAGCATCGCGCCAAAGGTGACCGCTGCGCCGCCGAGCGCCCAACCCACAAGGTGCGTCGAGTAGAAGAGTGCAATCACCAGGATGGCGCCGAGATCATCGATGATTGCGAGCGCCAGCAAGAAAAGCCGCAAGCCGCCCGGCACGCGCGAGCCGAGCAGGGACAGCACGCCGACAGCGAAGGCGATGTCGGTGGCTGCGGGAATGGCCCAGCCGCGCAGATAAGCGGGCTCTTGCAGGTTGAGCGCGAGATAGATGAGGGCGGGGGCGATCATGCCGCCGACGGCGCCCGCCAGCGGCAACGCCGCTTCGCGCGGATTCTTGAACGGGCCCTCGACCGTCTCGCGCTTCAGTTCGAGCCCAACGTAGAGAAAGAAGATCACCATCAGCGCGTCGTTGATGATGAGGTGCAGCGTCACCGGATGAGCGGCCGGCCCGAAACCGACGCTCAGCCCCGCGATCTGGTCTTCGAGCAGATGATGGATGGCGGCGCCGTTTGGGCCATTGAGCAGGATGAAGGAGAGGATCGTCGCAGCGATGAGAACGAAGCCGGGCGCGGTGTCGCGTTCCCACCAGCGTCGTGCGGCTGTCGTTGATTCCATTCCCGCGCTCCCGTTCATGAGCGGCGCAACCTAATGGCTGAGGTTCGCCTCGCAACAAAAACCGGACGCGCGGCTCAGCGCCAACCGAACAACGCGCGCAGCGTCCAAGGGCGGCGGGGCGCTGGCGCGCCGGGATCTTTGTCAGGCGCGTGTTTGGCGCGCTTGTCGCCGTGGGAGAGCTCGGCGCGGATCGCCTCAAGCCGCTTGGCGGCGGTTTGCGCGTGGGGATGATCGGCGCCGAGTTTGGTGAGAAAGATTAGCGCGGCGCGCTCGGCCATTGTCTCAGCTTCGGCGAGACGGCCTTGTTTCTGCAGCAGGCTTGCCAGGTTGTTGAGGTCCCGGGCCACGCTGGGATGGTCTGCGCTGAAATGCGCTTCGTCGATGTCCAGCGCGCGGCGCAGCGAACGTTCGGCCTCGTCGAGGCGGTTTGTTGCGCCGAGGAGCAAAGCCAGATTGTTGAGATAGGTGGCCACGCCCGGGTGGCTTTGGCCGTGTTTCTTTTCCCCGATCGCCAGCGCGCGGCGCAGCAGAGGTTCGGCTTCACTGGGTTGGCCTCTCGCGCGCAGCAATTCCGCGAGATTGTTAAGGTCGCCCGCAACGTTCACATGGCCTCTACCGAGTCTTGCCTCATTGATCGCCAGCGCACGCCGCATCAGGGGTTCGGCTTCCGCCAAGCGTCCCGCCATCAACAGGAGCTGGACCAGGTTCGCGAGAAGCACGGCAAGGTTGACGTGGTCTTTCCCGAGGAAGGCTTCGTCGATCGCCACGGCGCGGCGCATCAAGGGCTCCGCCTCGGCGATGCGATTGGTTTTCTGCAGCAGCTGCGCGAGATTGTTGAGGCAGCCGGCCGTGGTGGTGTGGTGGGGGCCGAAAGCCTTTTCGGCGATCGCGCGCGCTCTTCGCAGCATCGGCTCCGCGCCCGCCAAA
>JAEWNX010000067.1 GCA_023461135.1 Pseudomonadota bacterium | reverse complement strand
GGCTCCGCCGGACCCGTTGTCGCCGACCGAGCCCATCAGGCTCGTCTGAAACGCCATAATCTTGCGCTCGGATCGGGCGACATTTTCGGCGAGCGCCTCCGCAAGCTTGAGCGGCGCGAGCGCATTCGTGTGGATCAGCGCCAACACCGCCTGCACATCGACGTCGCCGAAACTCTGCCGGCGCGTTCCCATCGCGCCGGCGTTCGCGAGCATCAGGTCTATGGGCTGGTCGCCGATGCGGTCTTTCAGCGCAGCCGGCGCGCGGTCGTCCATCGCGTCGTACGACAGCACTTCGACCTGGTCGACGTGACGTTTGGCGAGCGCGGCAAGCTCATCGGCCTCTTCCGGCTTGCGCGCGGTGGCGAATACACGCGCGCCGCGCTCGGCGTAACGGCGCACATGTTCGAGGCCAATGCCCCGATTGGCGCCGGTGATCAGAACGGTTTGCATATGGCCTCCATCCGCAAACGCACGGCAACACTCCGAACTTGGGGCGGAGAAAGGCTCGCGGCCAGTTGCACCCGCCGCCGATACGAGTAGGTTCGCGCCAAAATCCAAGGAAACGCCCCTCATGGACGCCGCCGCGCGCGCGGAATTGCCCGAATCCGCCGATCAATTCATCGCCACCGCCAAGACCGGACCGTGGCCGGCCTTCCGCACCAACGGCGCTGCCGTCGACGCCGCCGCCGAGGCCTTCCTGCGCGGCATGTACGACGACGCCTCGCCCGACGAGCTGGAAGGTCTCACCTTGGCCGACCTCGCGACGCTGGCGCACGATTTTTGGGCCTGGCGCGCTGAGTGCCAAACCGGCGTGCGCGCCTCGCGCATCCGGCGCGGCATAGGCGCAGGCGGGCGCCAGCTCGAACGCGACATCATCGAGGTCGTCGGGCCGGACATGCCGTTCCTGGTCGATTCGGTAATGGGCGAACTCGCGGACCAGGGCGTCTCGCCGCTCGCCATGTTTCACCCGCTCGCCCCTGCGAAATCGGGCGAGGGACGTGACTCGCTGATCCAAGTGCATGTGCCGCGCCTTGCGGTGACGCGCGCGAAGGCGCTGCACGAAGGCGTGCGCGATACGCTAAAAGACGTCGAGCACGCAGTGGCCGATTACAAGCGCATGCGCCAGCGCATGTTGCAAGCCGCCGAAGAGCTGGAGCAGGCCAAGACGAACGCGCCGCGCGAAGACGTGCTGGAAGCGGTCGAGCTGCTGCGCTGGCTGGCCGCCGACAAATTCACCTTCCTCGGTGCACGCGACTACGATTATGCGCGCGACGGCGATAGCTATAAGGCCGACGAGCCCGTGATCCTCGAGGCGAGCTGCCTTGGCGTGCTGTGCGATGTGGAGCGCTATGTGCTGCGCACGAGCGCCGAGCCGATGGTGCTGACGCCCGAGCTGAAACGGCTGATGGACGAACCCAATCCGCTGATCGTCGCCAAATCGACGCTGCGCTCACGCGTGCATCGTCGCACCGCGGCCGATTATGTCGGCGTGCGGCGTTACAACGAGAAGGGCGAAGTTATCGGTGAAGTCCGCTTCGTCGGCCTTTTCACCAGCGAATCCTTCACCGAGCCGACGCGCAATATCCCGGTGCTGCGCCGTAAGGCAGATTGGGTGATGAAGCAGACCGGCTTCACGCCAGGGGGCCATAACGCCAAGACGCTGCGCAAGATCATCGAATCCTACCCGCGCGAAGAGCTCTGGCAGATGTCGCGCGAGGAATTGTTCGAAATCACGCGCGGGGTGCTGCACCTCTTGGATCGCCCGCGCGCCCGCGTGTTCTTGCGCCGCGACCGCTTCAACCGTTTTGCCACAGCGCTGGCCTACATTCCGAAAGAACGCTTCAACTCCGACTTGCGCGAGCAGGTAGGTATGGCGATCGCGCGCGCGTATGGCGGCGTGGTCGAGAGTTTTCAGCCGCAGCTCGGCGAGGGTCAGCTCGCGCGCGTGCTGTTCGTGATCGCCGACATCGACAAGACGCGCCCGTCGCCGGACGCGATGGCGCTCGACGCCGAGATCGCCGCGCTGACCCGCACGTGGGACGATCGCTATGGCGATGAGCTGATGCGTTCCGAATTGTTCACCGCCGGCGCGCGCGAAGAAGCGGCAGATCGCTTTCAAGGCGCGTTCACGGCGGCCTATCGTGAGCGCTACCCCGTGGAAGAAGCGCTGATCGACACGGCCGAGATTGTAAGCTCCAGCGATGAAACAGCGATCCGCGCACGCGCCTATCGCCGGCCTGGCGACGCGCCGAACATCATGCGCTGCAAGTTCTATGCGCGCGGCGATGTGCTGGCGCTCTCGGCGACGGTCCCGATCCTCGAGAACATGGGACTGTTCGTCGATTCAGAGATCAATTTCGAACTGCACCTGAAGGAAAGCCGCCTGCATCCCGCAGAGCGCATTTTCGTGCACGACATCGAAACGCGCTCCGCCGACGGCAAACCGATCGACCTGGAGCGCGCCGGCCAAAAGTTCGAGGATGCATTCGCCGCCATCTGGACGGGCCGCGCGGAAAACGACGGCTTCAACCGCCTCATCCTCACGCTGTCGTGCACCTGGCGGGAAGCGGCGCTGGTTCGCGCTCTGGCGCGGTATCGTCAGCAGACCGGCCTCGATCCGTCGCAGGCGATCCAGGAGCAGGCGCTCGCCGCGAATCCGAAGATCGCTTCGCTGATCCTGGCGCTGTTCAAAACGCGCTTCGACCCAAACCTGCCGGAATCTGCGGAAACGCGGCGCATCCGCTCCGGCAAGCTCGAATTCATGATCGAGGCGGCGCTCAACGAAGTGGTCAGCCTCGATGACGACCGCGCGCTCCGGCGCATTGCGCGTCTGACGACGGCGATCCTGCGCACGAACTATTATCAGCCTGCCGGCGACGGCCAGCCCAAGCCGTACATGTCGTTCAAGATCGACTCGCACGCGGTCCCGGATCTGCCCGCGCCGAAACCCTACCGCGAGATCTGGGTGGCGAGCCCGCAAGTGGAGGGCATCCATCTGCGCTTCGGGCCCGTCGCGCGCGGCGGCCTGCGGTGGTCCGATC
>JAEWNX010000066.1 GCA_023461135.1 Pseudomonadota bacterium | reverse complement strand
GGTTCACACCCCACAGGGTCCGGTTTCCAGCGGGATGTGGGCCTTGCGCGACGATCAGCTTCCACTGTTCGGGCGTGAATTTCTTTTCCAAGTGGGCGTGCCGGGGCGCTGGGAATGGCTCAAACTTCCCTGTCACTTTGTCCATTCCGCTGAAGGGGAAGTGGACGCCGGACGCGCCTCGGTCGTTCTTGACGATCAACGCGACAGCCATCTTATCCAGGGCGTCGCGGAGCTGGACGGACACCTCGCCAGCCTTGAGCGAGAGGGACTCGTCGGGGGTTTGGTTCACACAGCCAATTACGTAGGTGAGCCCATCGTGTTTCTCGGCTCGCAAGGCGAACTTCGTTTCATCGACAAAGGCATTGATCGCCTGTCCAAGTTCAACCAACTTGGTATGAGCGCTTTTGACCTTTGCCAGTGAGGCAAACAACGGGGGCGAACGCTTCGTCATGTCGAAGAAACCCAAGGATCAGTATAGCGAAGCCGAAGCGGAGCGCCGTTTCGAGCAAGCGCTGCGCGGCGCGGCCAAGGCGAAAGGAAAGCCGCCTGCACCGAAGCGCAAACGGCCTTCCGATCACAAGGGCGGAAAATCAGGCGGCAAGTGATCCGCAACCGGTGCGCTTGGAAACAGCTTGCCGGTCTTGATTTCTGAGATGCGGCCTTGGTTTTCGCTGAAGTATGCAGCGATGACGTGCTGCCAGTAGCCCAAGCGAAGCGCGAGCTTCACAATGGGCGCGTCATCAAAAGTGATTACCATCGTGCTCTTTCGTCGCGGCGAGCTACTCCGCTTTAACCCCAGACGGTGCTAGTCTGAGATTCGTTGCTACTGGTTCGGCGAGGGCTCTACTTTCGCCGGACAACCAAATCGAGGGACGACGCGGCTTATCCTGCCAGGGGGCCGCGTCGTTTCTTTTTGGCCGAATGATTCTGGTGAGCGGATTCGGGCGCCCTGTGAATATCGGCAAGCGCAAATTTTTCCGGATTCTTTCAGCAGCTTAGCAAGCAAGGATTCATCTTTTGGAGTCCTCTTGCGCCTTCGCAACGATCATGCTTGACCGCTCAAGCATACAACCCTATATTGGAGCTATGAACTTGGCCGCCCCTCACTTTCACGACGACGACGCAGCCCGCGTTTATTTCGAGCGCATCCGTTGGCCGGATGGCCGCGTTTGCCCGCACTGCGGAGTGATCGGCGGCGAGTACGCCACGAAGCGCGCGGGCCGCTATCGCTGCGGCGCGAAGGAATGCCGCAAGGACTTCAGCACCACGACCGGAACCGTCATGGAGCAGTCGCACATGCCGCTCTCAAAGTGGTTGTGGGTCTTCTACATGATGTGCAGCAGCAAGAAGGGCATTTCCGCGCATCAAATCCGCCGCTCGCTTGGTTGCTCGCAGAAAGCCGCGTGGTTCATGGCGCATCGCGTGCGCGAAGCGATGAAGGCGGGCGGCTTGCAAGCGAAGATGGGCGGCGCCGGCAAGGTCGTTGAGGTCGACGAAACCTATCACGGTAAGCTGAGCGAGGCGACCGCGCCGCAATACATGACTAAGCGCCGTCGCGGCTCGACTACTAAACATGGCGGACGCCGCCTGATCGGCGGCAAGCGCGCGATTGTCACGCTGGTGGAGCGCGGCGGATCGGCTCGCACGTTCCATGTCGCCCACGCCGACGCGCAGTCGGTTGGCAAGATTGTTCGCGAGAACGTGGCGAAGGAAAGCAAGCTACACACTGACGGCTCGCCCATGTACACCAAGATGGGCCGCGAATTCGCGGAGCATAAGTATGTGGACCATTCATCGGCAGAGTACGTTCGTTACGAAGCGGACGGCCCGGTTCACAACAATTCCTGCGAAAGCTATTTCTCAGTGTTCAAGCGCGGTATGCGC
This sequence comes from Pseudomonadota bacterium, assembly GCA_023461135.1. Classification (GTDB taxonomy): domain Bacteria; phylum Pseudomonadota; class Alphaproteobacteria; order Caulobacterales; family Aquidulcibacteraceae; genus Vitreimonas. Next base: position 3,985 of record JAEWNX010000066.1, on the reverse strand, counting down.
GGCGTGTACCAGCATTGCCAAGAAAAGCATCTGCATCGTTATTTGAGCGAGTTCGATTTCCGCCATAACACGCGCACCAAGCTGGGCGTTGATGACAAGCAGCGTACTGAGCACGCGCTTGCTGGCGCGGAAGGCAAGCGTCTGACGTATCGGCGGACTCACGGGCGCGAAGTGCAATCACGCTGATATTCGCGCTTGGAAGAATCTAGGCAGAAGCAAGAACAGGAAGAAGCGCTAGTACACGTATCGAAAGAGGAAGAAAGCCGATGACCAAGCAACCTGAAAAGAACCCCGCCGCAGTGGCGCTAGGACGGCTTGGCGGGCTCAAGGGAGGCAAGGCGCGCGCGAAGGCTCTATCCGCCAAGAAGCGGAAAGAGATCGCGCGTAAGGCCGCTGAGAAGCGCTGGGGGAAAAAGGGCTAGCCATCCGTGCTATGGTTCTTGCCGGGAGGCGGGAATGAAACGGCTACTATCGGGCTGGACGCGGCTCTGGATCGTGTTTGCGATTGCGACGTGGGTGTTGGTCGCTTGGTACACGCTGACCACAGTCGGCCTTCCTCCCGATCCAAACCCAAGCGATGCCGTCGTGTGTATCGACTCCTGGCGCGCGGCGGGGGGGTCACCCGATAGCGTTTGGCTCCGCGACTGTCCGAACGACTCGCGCTTTCTTGAGGCGGCACACAACGCCTATCGGGCGGAAGCCGCTTTGTACCCGTACCGGCTGGCAGGATCGGCGGTGCCGGGCTTGCTGATCCCATTCTACGTGATGGCCGCATTTCTGATTGCCAAATGGATTTGGCGCGGTTTTCGACGGCCACCCCATCCCTAGAGCTTGTGGTTCAAAGGTCACCATCGTGACCGGCGTCATGGCGGCTTTCCTCCCTGTCGCCCGCATGCGAAAACGCCGGCGGAGGGCGTGATGGGCGGTTGGCAAAAGGCGGCATGCGCGGCGCTCGCGCTCTGTGCGAGCTGCTCGCCGGCCGAGCAGAAACAAGCGGCGAAGCTCGAACCCGCCGAGGCGGACGCCGGCATTGTCTCGGAGATCGTCGGCGTAGCGACGATAAGCGATGGCGACACGATCCGCATCGGCGAACGGCGCATCCGCTTCGATGGCGTTCGCACGCCGCGCCCGCGCGCGATGTGCGGCGAAACCAACGTCTACCGCGCCGCCACCGACGCGCTGCGCACCGTGATCCGCTCGAACCAGGTGCGCTGCGCCATTTCCGATCTGCCCGACAACGGCCAGGACGTCGCGCGCTGCCGGGTTGGGGAGACCGATCTCAACGAGTATATGGTCTAGGCCGGCTGGGCGCGCGACGTGGCGGCGGAGAGCAACGGCGCGTACGCGGATGAGGAAGCGGCCGCGCGCGAGGCGAGGCGCGGCGTGTGGGGCCTCGAGTGCGCCGCAGATCCCTGGCCGCGCGACTAGCTCACTCATACGACACGCAGGAGCGTTCGAGCACCATCAGCACGCCTTGCTGCTGAAACTGACGCTTGTACGCCTCGGTGATCTCCTCCAGCGCCAGGCGTCCGCCCGCTTCATCGGCGAGCGCGACGATCAGCAGCTTCGACGGTTCGCGGCCTATCACCTGTGTGTCGCTATCGCGCCATTGCCCTTGCGCATCCGCCACCGTGAAGCCGCTTGGAAAACGCGGCGTGACTTCCGCCGCGACGAAGGCCGCCCATTCCTCGTCGTCGACGCCGAATTCGTCGCCGATATTGCGGCCGAAATAGAGTTGCGCCACCACGCGTTCGCGCGCTTCGCCCACGCAGGCTTCCGTTTCCACGCGCGGCGCCGGCTGCGAACACGCCGCCAGCGCCAGACAACAAATCAAAATCCGCATCGAACTCCCCCGTCCGGATGAAGAAGCCAGTACAGCAAACCTTGCTCTGGCGGGGAAGGCGAAGGCCGTCACGCGCATTTGTTTTGCGCGCATCCGCGCTTGAGCTATCGTTCGGCGTCGGGGGGACGTCATGCCTGTGCGACTGAGCCTTGTGGCCGTGCTTGCGCTGCTGTGCGCGGCCTGCGTCCATCACAACGCGCCGCGGATGGGCTATTTTTGCCAGGCGACGCTGACGAATGAGAACGGGTCGTTCCAGGCCGATGCGAACCACGTGCGTTGGACCTATGATTTGGGCGACGGCATGCAGGCGTCGCTCGAACTGCCGCATGCGTGGCAATCGAGGGACGATTTCCGCGCCAACGGGTGGGGCCGCGTTCTCAACTCGCCCGGCCTCGGACTCATCTTCGACCGCCGCTTTGCCCGTAACGATTGGATGCAAGAGCCGCCGCGGCTCACCTCTTTCGGTGAAATCCGCGTTGGTGCGCAGACGCAGCGCAAATGGGTGGGCGGATCGCAGATCGTCGTCTTCATGTATTCCGAGTGGCGCACCCTGCTCGGCCAAGAAGGCGACCTGGAAGTTACGCTGTTCGAGACGCCCGACACCGTACTGCAGCGCGGCGTTATTCCCCGCAGCGTGCTGAACAGCATCGAACCCACGCTGCAGCGTCTCTCCGCCGAGGCGATCGAGCTGGAGCGCGACCCGCCCGCGCTCTGCACGCCGTTCGAGGAAGAAGAGATCATCGTGACGTGAGGCGCCTCATTCCTCCGCCCACAGCGCCGGCACACTTGGCTCCCGCTCCAACTCCTCCCGCCGCGCCGACCACGCCGCCGCCATCTGCTCGCGCACATAATCCGGCAGCGAGTCTTCGAAGCGGCCTTCGAGATAGGCGGCTTGCGACGCCGCGAGTTTCGCGGCCGCGCGCTCTGCGTCCTCCTCGCCTTCGCCGAGATTCTGCTCGCGCCATTGCTTGACCAGACCCTGGAACGCCGCCGGCGCTTGCAACGGCGCGTGCACCATCGCGTGGGCGATGAAGGCCGCCTTGGTGAAGAGATCGCAGACGATCATGTCCGCCATCTCCTGCTTCATCCGCTCCTCCTCGGTTTTCGCCGCTTCCGCTTCGTCCACCTTGGCGTTGGCGGCCGAGAGGCGTTCGGCGGTTTTGCTCCAGCGGTCGGCGGTGGCGAGATCGCCCTGTTTGGCGGCGCGGCCCGCGTTGCGAAGCGCGTGTTCAATTTCCGTGCGTTGCTTTGACATTCTCAATCCTTCGGACATGCGTGATCGTTGTCTCGCGCGGTGTTCGCGCAAGAAGCGGAGAGCGGGACGCGGATGAATCGCGTCGAGTTAATGCGCCGGTGGTTTGGCGCTGCCTACGCGGTTCATCCGCGTCCCGTGATCGTGAGCATCGGCGCCGTCGCGGGAGATATTTCACTCTCGGAGGCGGCTCGGCCGATGGCGTGCAGGTTCGCGCTGTTCGAGCACGCGAGTCCCCGGTGTTTCTTCCCGCCTTTTTATATTCGGCGGGCTTCTCGCCTTAACCCCGGACAAGGCCGGAGGCGGTCACGCTCAATCACCACGCTCGCGCATCGGTTCGAACAGAGGATCCAACTGCTCTCCAGCGGAGCGATGGGAAGCAGTGTAAGGGCGCGAGAGGTCGGTCGGATTGTTTTTTGGGAGTTGCAATGATTGCAGGACGTTAGCTCGGAAAAGTGGGGGATAGAGGGGAGCTGTATCCCCGTTTCCGACGGTGCCCAGTGCGGTGCCGGCAGACACCATCCATGATTGCCGCCACTGAGACATACAGAGAACAACGTGTATCATTCACTGCATGACCGATTCGCAGGATCAGGCCGAAGTTGTCGCCGCAATTCGCGCTGAGGCGGAGCGAATCGAAGAAGACGCCACGTACTCTTCGAAGCGCCACTACGAGGCGCACGATATTTGGAATCGACGGCACCTCTTCATCGGGTTGCCGGCTGTTGTGTTCAGCGTCCTAGCGACCGCGAACCTCATGCAGCAAGTGTTTCCGATTATAACTGGCTTGATGGGGGTTACCGTTGCGGTGCTGACTGCGCTCCTCACGTTTTTGAAACCATCGGAACGAGCTGCCGGGCACAAAGCAGCAGGTGATCAATACCTAGCGC
>JAEWNX010000065.1 GCA_023461135.1 Pseudomonadota bacterium | reverse complement strand
TTCGCTCGCCTCGCTGCCGGCGATGCTGCAGGCAGCTTTGGGCGGCATGCGCATCCCCGCACACGTTGCGGATGTCACGTTGCCGCTCGCGGTCGCGGTCTTCCGCTTCACCAGCCCCGTCGCCAATCTCGCGGTCTGCTTCATGATCGCACACCTTTACAACGTCGAGCCCACGCTGCTGCAAATGGCCAGTGCGGTGGTGGTGGCTTACGCGGTGTCTATCGCGTCGGTGGGGCTGCCAGGGCAGGTGTCGTTCGTCGCCTCGATCGCGCCGATTTGTCTGGCGCTTGGCGTGCCAACCGATTTGCTCGGCATTCTGATCGCGGTCGAAGTAATCCCGGACATTTTCCGCACTCTGGGAAACACGACCGCCGACATGGCGGCGACGTCAATCCTCGCGCGGGATGTACCGCGCGAGGATGTGACGCGTGCGGAATCCGCCTAACGGAATTGCGCGCAGGCGTTGGCGTACTGCGACTCGACCTGTGCGATGCGCGCCGCAGAACTCATCGCCGTGGCGTCGCTGCCGTACGCGTCGCCCTGCGCCGGAATGCGCTCGCCGAACGTGCGAGCCGCAAGGCGCACCTCGTCCGGCATTAGGGCTTGAGCGACCCCGGCGGTCACACAATCGCAGAAGCCGAAGTTTTCGTGGCGCTGACAGGCCGCGCGATAAGCGCGCCGCGCCTCGCCGACTTGTTCGTCGCTCGCGAGCGCGCGCGCATCGGGAATGACTGTCGGCGAACCGGTCGCGGGCGCGATCATCGGCTCGGGATCGCGCATCTCCTGCTGCGTCACCGGCATTGGATCGACGGGCTTAGTCTGCGCTATAGCGATGGTCGTCAAAGAGGCCGCCGACAATAGCGCGGCGGCAGCGAAGATTTTGCGCATGACGTTTCTCCTTTGCACGGAGAACGCATCCGTAGATAGGGAGGCGCCGCCGGTTCCCGCCTGAAACTCAAACAGTTTCGATATTCCCGCCCAGGCTGCGCATGCAGTCCGCGAATCCGGGGAACGATGTGGCGATCATATCTGCGTCATCGACGGTCACCGGTTCCTTCGACGCCATGCCCAGTACGAGGAACGACATGGCAATGCGATGGTCGCCCAATGTGCGAATCTCCGCGCCGCCGCGCACGCTTCTTGGGCCATTGCCGCGCACGACGAGACCGTCCTCGAGTTCGTCAGCGTCCACGCCGCATGCCCGCAACCCTTCGACCATCATCGCAATGCGGTCGCTTTCCTTCAGGCGCAACTCCGCGGCGCCGACGATACGGGTCTCTCCGTGAGCGAAGGCGGCGACAACCGCGAGAATCGGAAACTCGTCGATCATCGCCGGCGCCCGCTTGGCGGGCGGCGCCGCGCCGTTGAGCTTGCTCGCGTTGACGACAAGGTCCGCAATCGGCTCGCCGATCGGATCGCGCCGCTCCTCGTAGGCGATCTTGCCGCCCATCTCGAGCATGGTTTCGAAGAAGCCGAGCCGCAGCGGATTCACCAGCACGTCTTCGATGCGCACTTCCGATTTGCCGAGGATCAGCGCGGCGGCGACGGGAAACGCGGCGGAAGAGGGATCACCCGGGACATAGATGTTGGCTGCAGTCAGCGGACCCGGTCGCACGCGCGGATGGAGGCCGCCATCGATATCGATCTCATCATAGTTGGCGCCGAACACTTTCAGCATGCGTTCGGTGTGATCGCGCGAGCGCTCCGGCTCGACAAGCACGGTCTCGCCTTCGGCCTGCAAGCCGGCCAGCAGCACCGCTGACTTCACCTGCGCCGACGACACCGGCGAGCGGTACGTAACGCCTTTCAGTTTGCCTCCGTGCATCACCAACGGCACACGCCCGTTCGGGCTGTCGAAACGCGCGCCCATTTGCGTCAGCGGGGCGATGACACGGTTCATCGGCCGCCTGCGCAAAGATTGGTCGCCGTCGAAGCGCACGCTCAAGGGGTACGGCGCCGCGGCGCCCATCAACAGACGCGCCGCCGTGCCTGAGTTGCCGCAATCGATTTTCTCGGGCGGTTGACGGAAGCCGCCGGCGCCGGTCACCGCCCAGCGCTTCTCGCCTATTTGGGTCGCCTCCGCGCCCAGGAGGCGTGCGGCGGCCGTCGTGGCCATCGTGTCGTCCGCCTCCAAAAGGCCCTCGATCTCGGTGCGTCCGTTTGCGAGGGCGCCCATGATCAGCGCGCGGTGCGAGATCGATTTGTCCCCGGGAGGGCGTGCGCGGCCGCTCAAAGGCCCGGCAAATCGCGCTTTCAGACGCATAACGTCACTCGGTCCGGCCAGTGCTGATTGGAGGCGACAAAGCTTTTGACAGGGGCGTCCGTTGGTGGCAAGCGAGCGCCCCGCGCGAGAACGGCGCAGAGCCGAAGGAGAGGCTGCTTTGGCCAAGACCGATTTGGGCGACAAGCAAGTCTGCCCGAACTGCGGGGCGAAATTCTACGACCTGCGAAAGCGCCCGGCGATCTGCCCCAAGTGCACGACGAGTTTCGATCCGAGCGAAGAAGGTACGCGCTCGCGCCGCGGCCGTTCGCGTGTCGCCGCCCACGATCCCAATTACGAGGACGATGAGGAACTCGAGGACGCCAAGACGAAGGCCGGCGAGGAGGACGCGGACGAGGAAGCCGAGGTCGAAGAAACCGCCGAAGTCGACGCGGAAGCGGAGGCCGAGCCATTGGTGACGGACGAAGACGAGGACGACGCCGTTCCGCCGGCGGGCGATGAATTGCCGGAAGGCTTCTCCGAAGACGAGGAGGCCGACTTGGTCGAGGACGCCGACGACGATTCGGTGCCGCTCCTGGAAGATGAAGAAGAGTTCCCCGAGGACGAGCTCGGCGAAATCGCAGGCGAGAGCGAGGACGATGACAGCGGCCGTTGAGGCCGCCGCTTGAACCGGTGC
>JAEWNX010000064.1 GCA_023461135.1 Pseudomonadota bacterium | reverse complement strand
CGTCTGGACGCGTGGCGGGGCTTGAAGCGAGCGACGGCGGAAAGATCTCGTTCACCATCGAGGCCCCCGCTGACGCCGCGCAAGCTTATGTCGAAATACGCGATCGGGCCGAAGCGGAAGCGCGCGCGCTGCGCGGCGTCACGAGCGTGATCGCGGTGCTGACCGCGCATGAAGCAAAGCCCGTGAAGAGCGGCGGCATCGCGCGCGTGAAGCACGTGATCGCGGTCGCAAGCGCCAAGGGCGGCGTCGGCAAGTCCACCGTGGCGGTGAACCTTGCGTGCGCTTTTGCCGCGCTCGGCTTGCGCACGGGTCTGCTGGATCTGGACGTGTATGGCCCCTCCGCGCCGACGCTGCTCGGCGTCGCAGGCAAGAAACCGCGTATGAATGCGGACAAAACGCTGCAGCCGCTAGAAGCGCACGGTCTGAAGACGATGTCGCTCGGCTATCTGGTCGATCCGGCGTCGGCGATGATCTGGCGCGGCGCGATGGCGACGAGCGCGGTGCGGCAGATGATCGATGAGGTGGCGTGGGGCGACCTCGATGTGTTGCTGCTCGACCTGCCCCCGGGCACGGGCGACGTGCAGCTCACGCTGCTCCAGCGCGTTCCGCTCGCGGGCGCTGTGGTGGTCTCGACGCCGCAGGAGTTGGCGCTTGCCGACGTGCGGCGCGGCATCGCCATGTTCGAGAAGACGCACGCGCCGATCCTCGGCGTGATCGAGAACATGGCGTACTTCGAAACGCCGGACGGCGTGCGCACGTACATTTTCGGCCAAGGCGGCGCGCGGCGCACCGCTGAAGCAGCGGGCGCGCCGTTCCTGGGGGAAATTCCAATCGACGTGCGCCTGCGCGAAGCCTCGGACGCCGGCGCGCCGCTGGTCGCAACGGCGCCCGATCATCCCGTCTCGCGCCGCTTCCGCGACATCGCCGAAGCCGCCCGCGCCAACATCGCGCGTCTCAACAAGCCCGCGCCGCGCATTCGAGTGGACTAGCTCATGCTCGCATCAGCGAGACTTCGCGGCCTTCTTGCGCCCGCCTGACTTGCGCTTCCGCGTGGCCGCCGCCTTCTTGGCTGAGCGGGACTTGGCCGCCTTTGAGCGGGCGGCGCTCGCCGCAGCGCCTTTGCGGCCGCCCTTCTTCGCGGGCGCCTTGTTGGTTTTCTTGCCGCGGCCCGAGCCCGATTTCTTGCCGCCGCCGCTCATCGCGTTGACGGTGGCCCAAGCGCGGCGCTCCGCTTCTTTCTTCGATTTGCCGCTCTTCTCGTAACCTTCCTCTATGTGCTCGGCCTGACGTTTCTGTTTGCTCGTATAGCTGGACTTGTCTCCGCGCGGCATGGCTGCGCCTCCTTGCGTTGTGTTCGTTCTCCACAACGGGACGCGGCGCTAAGATGTTCCGAACGAGGATCGCGCTCATGTCTGCGCGCAAAAGAAAAGCGGGGCCGCGCCCACCGCGACCCCGCCTCCAGTTTCAGTCTTTTCGCTTACGTCAGAAGCGGAACTCGAACACCACTTCGTGTGCTTTAACGTCGAAACCGAGATCGCCGATGTTGTCGACATTGAAGTAGCGATAGCCAATCCCGTACGAGAAGCCGGAATCTGTCTTCAACTGCACGCCGGCGCCGAGTTGCCAGGCGAAGTGCGTGCCGTTCACGTCAGGGACTTCGCTGTCATAGTAGGTGCTGAACGCAACCCCGGTATCGCCTTCGACTTCAGCAATGCCGGCGCCGCCGCCCGCATAGAAGGAGAAGTTGCCGCCCGCCGGGAAATTGTACCAGGCGTTCGCCATGAGCGAGTTGGCGGTCAGATCGCCGTCCACGCCGAAATTGTAGTAATAGTCGCCGCCGTAATAGCCGGTCCAGTTCACCTGCACGTCGTCGTCGCTGACGCCCCACTCGCGGTGCGCCAGTTCGACTTCGGCTGTCCAGTTGCCGGTGTTCACACCGAACGCCGCGCCGACGACGAAGCCAGATTCCGTGTCGATCTGATCGATCGTGTAGCCGTAGTAAGGGCCTTGCATGCGCCCGTCGCTCAGATCGTCGACGTCGCTGACGCCGCCGAACAGGCGCCACTGCGTGTCGGCCGACGCAGCGTTCGGAATAGCCACCAAGCCCGCGGCCAGCGCGGCCGTCGTGAGCCACTTATTTGACATAGAGACCCCCTTCGCTCCGCATCCCCTATGACGGAGCTGTTAACCTCAAGAAAGCATCGCTCGCCGGACGGATCAAGGCAAAAACCGGGCAGGCATGGCGTCCATCACAGCCGCCAAATGGCGCTCGTAATTGCGCCATCGGCCGCTGGAGGAGCTGTAGAGCGGGTTGCGCACTTGCCAGGAGCTAGGGGTCGAAACCCGGCGCTCGTTTTCCGCGAAGGCAAGGACGCCAGGGTCCCAGGCAAGCCCTGCGAACTGGATCAGTTTGCGCGACTGATCTTCCTGATTTTCCACCATTTTTTCGTATTGCAGCGGATGGATGCGATCACCGGCCACCTCGCCCCAATGCTCCATCAACTCGCGGTACAGCACGTAATAGGCGGTGAGCCCTTCCAGCGATTGGTTGTAGTCGTGGGTGTGCGCGAAGTCGTGCTGGAAGCAGGAAAGGATCGTATCGGCGGGGTGTCTGATGCAGTGCACAATACGCAAATTCTGAAACATGATGCGCAAAAGCCCCAGTGACAGGAAGTTGTGGGGCATCTTGTCCGTGAAGCGCGCCGAAAGCTGATCGATCGCGCCGATCTTGCGCAAGTAGCGGAAGGCGAACGAGGCGACGGTCTCGCGGCTGAGGGCGGCGACCGCCGACGGGTAGCGGCCGCTGGGCACATAATCACGGACCGCGGACGTGATTTGACCAACGAACTCCAACTCTCCCCCGCCATAGACGTCGGGGTGGGAGGCGAGGATCTGCTCGGCCAGCGTGGTGCCTGACCGGGGCATGCCGACGATGAAGATGGGCCGTTCGCTGGGGACGCCCCATTCCTTCCGCGTAGCGAGGAAGTTGGCGTTGAACGTCTCCGCGATGCTCTTGAAATAGGCGGCGGCCTTTTCAGAGTTGAAGGTGTGCGGATCCTGGCTTTTGGCGCGCGCGAAATACTCGAAGGCGCGGTCGTACTCGCCGAGGTCGTCGAAAATCTTGCCGGCCGTGTAGCAGAGCACCCGCATCTGCGATGACGGCTCTTTCGCCTTGGAAATCGCATCGACAACGCCATCGATGATGGGATCGCCAACCTTGACCTTGTTCAGCTTGGCCAGCGCTTGCCACGCGAACGCGAACTGCGGCGAGTATTGAGTGATCTTGAGCAGCAGTTCGCGCGCTTCCTCCTTCTTGCCGAGATCGCTCAACAGACGCGCGTGTTCGACGTCGGCAGTGAGCGAGCCGCCCCTTTTCTCGCGCAGCGCCGTGATGAAATACTCGGCTTCGTCGAGATTGCCGGCCTGGCGGTGCGCCTGGATCAGATTGCCGAGCGATTCCGTCAGGTCAGGCGAGAGCGAAAGTGCGTGCTCCAACGAGTCGATCGCTTGCTCGAAGCGGCGCGCGCGCACCGAGGCGCGGCCGAGGTTGTTGAGGATGTTGCCGTCCTTCGGGCGAAGCCGCGCGGCGCGGCCCAGGAGTTCGAGCGCGCGCTCGTTCTTGTTCTTTTCGGACTGGATGACGCCCAGGAGGTTGAGCGCATCCGGCTGGCCGGGAGCCACGTCCAGGATGCGCATGTAGATCTGTTCGGCCTCTTCGACCTGACCGGCCTGATGCAGCTTCACGGCGCGATCGAGGTCGATCTGCAGACGCGCGACATCGACTGGAGTTGGCGGACGGGCGGGTGGCATGTGCTGGCTTATCCCCAAAGAGCCCGCACTTCTGCGACGAACGTGCGGCGCGAAGCAAGCGGGCTAACCCACATGCCTTGCGCGGCATCGGCCCGGTTGGGGCGAACGCGTCAGTCCGGCTTGTCGGGCGCGGCGCCGGAGGGCGCTTGCGCGGGCGTCTCGGGCTTCGCGCCGTCGGCGCTGGCTGGCGCGGCCTCGTCGGGCT
>JAEWNX010000063.1 GCA_023461135.1 Pseudomonadota bacterium | reverse complement strand
GGCCTGGGATGTAGGATGTGCGCCGGCTGCATCGTCCTTCGGTAGATAAGACGTGATGTGGCCCATTTCCGCATTACGTCTGCGGAACAACGAACGCCTCTAGCCTTCCCGGGTTCGCGCGCCTATGTGCGGCGCTTCCCGGGGGAATACGGATTCGAATGGCGCAGCCGATCATCTCGATCAGGGACGTGAGCAAGACCTACGCGTCCGGCTTACAGGCCCTGAAGCCGATCAATCTCGACATCGAGAAGGGCGAGATTTTCGCGCTGCTCGGCCCCAATGGCGCGGGCAAAACGACGCTGATCAACATCATTTGCGGCATAGTCAAACTGTCCACCGGAACCGTCACCGCGGACGGGCACGACATCCAGCGCGAGTACAAGCAGGCCCGCAAGAAGATCGGGCTCGTGCCGCAGGAGCTGCACACGGACGCCTTCGAGCGCGTGATCGATACCGTCAGTTTCTCGCGCGGCTTGTTCGGCTATCCCTCCAATCCCGCCTACCTGGAAAAGGTGTTGCGCGACCTGTCGCTGTGGGACAAGCGCCACGAGAAGATCATGGCGCTGTCGGGCGGCATGAAGCGCCGCGTGATGATCGCCAAGGCGCTTTCGCACGAGCCGAGAATCCTCTTCCTCGACGAGCCGACCGCCGGGGTTGACGTCGAACTCAGGCAAGACATGTGGGAAATGGTGCGCGGCCTGCGCGAGCGCGGCGTCACGATCATCCTGACGACGCACTACATCGAGGAAGCCGAAGAAATGGCCGACCGCGTCGGCGTCATCAACAAGGGCGAGCTGATCGTGGTCGAGGAGAAGCGCACGTTGATGCGCAAGCTCGGCAAGAAGCAATTGACGCTGGACTTGCCCGCGCCACTGAGAGCGCTGCCCGAAGGGCTCAACGGCTACAAGCTGGAGCTGTGCAATGAAGGCCGGCAGATCGTCTACAGCTTCGATGCGCAGAGTGACGACACTGGCATCCCCGGCTTGCTGAAGCGGCTCAGCGAGCTGGGCGTCGACTTTAAGGATCTGCATACCGAACAGAGTTCGCTCGAGGACATCTTCGTCTCTCTGGTGCGGGCGAGGTGAACGCGATGACGAGCGAAACGAACACCCTTGCGACGACAACCGGGCGGTCGAGCGCCGGCATGAATTTCCACGGCGTACAGGCCTTCTATCGCTTCGAGATGGCGCGCTGGTTCCGCACCATCGGGCAAAGCTTGTTCTCGCCGGTGCTGTCGACGTCGCTCTACTTTATCGTGTTCGGCGCGGCGATCGGTTCGCGCATGATGGAGATCGGCGGCGTCCCCTACGGCGCGTTCATCGTGCCGGGCCTGATGATGCTGACCATCCTGATGGAGAGCGTCTCGAACGCCTCGTTCGGCATCTACATGCCGCGCTGGGCGGGCACGATCTACGAATTGCTTTCAGCGCCGGTGGCGCCGATCGAAGCCGTGCTCGGCTATGTCGGCGCCGCCGCGACGAAGAGCGTGGTGATCGGCCTCGTCATTCTGGCGACCGCGCGCCTCTTCGTGCCGTTCGAAATCCAGCATCCCGTGTGGGCGATCCTGTTCCTGGTGCTGATCTCGGTGTCGTTCTGCCTGTTTGGCTTCATCCTCGGCCTTCTGGCCGACGGCTTCGAACGTTTGCAGATCGTGCCGATGCTGATCCTGACACCGCTGACTTTCCTTGGCGGCACCTTCTACTCGCTCGATATGCTGCCCCCGCTTTGGCAGAAGATCACGCTGTTCAACCCGATCGTCTATTTGATCAGCGGCTTCCGCTGGGCGTTCTACGGCGATCAGGCGGCCGACGTGCATATCGGCGTCAGCGTTGGCGCGACAGCGGGCTTCCTGGTCGTGTGTCTCGCGATCATCTATTGGATTTTCAAGACCGGCTATAAGCTGAAGAACTAGCGTCGGGGCGGCCATGAACGAACAGCATATCCTCGTATCGCGCGACGGCTCGGTGCTCGAAATACGGTTCAACCGGCCCGACAAGAAGAATGCGATCACCAACGCCATGTATGGCGCGATGGCGGACGCTCTCGTCGAGGCGCAGAGCGATGACGGCGTGCGCGTGGTGCTGTTCACCGCCGCGGGCGACTTCTTCTCCGCCGGCAACGATATCAAGGACTTCGCCGCGCAGGCGTCCGGCGCGTTCAACGGGCCGCGCCATGTGGGACGTTTCCTGGAAGCGGCGATCAACGCCGATAAGCCGATCGTCGCGGCCGTACAGGGCCACGCCGTCGGCGTCGGGACGACCATGCTGTTTCAGTGCGATCTCGTCTATGTCGCGGAGGATGCGCGCCTGACTGTGCCGTTCGTCGATCTTGGCGTGGCGCCGGAGAACGCCTCAAGTCTGACCATCGTGGACCGGCTCGGTCACACACGCGCCTTTGCGCTATTCGGATTGAGCGAGCCGTTGATGGGCAAAGACGCGGCGGCGTGGGGATTGGCGAACGCGGCGTTGCCGGCGCGCGAGGTTGAGTCGCGCGCCCGCGCCGCCGCTCACACGCTTGCGCAGAAGCCGCCGGAATCGATGAAATTGACCAAGCGTCTGATGCGCGATCGCGAAGCGTTGCTCGCGCGCATGCGCGAAGAGGGCGAAATTTTTGCGCAGCGCTTGAAGTCTCCCGAAGCCATCGCCGCCTTCGCAAAATTCTTGCAGCGTTAGCTACCGCACTGTGCGGTAGTGCAAACGCGCGTTCATAGTGAGCGCGCGTTGACGCTCTTTGTTTGAGCCTGTCGGGATCAAACGTACGATAACGTTCGTTACGCCAGTGGGCAGCCGACGGAGGCCGTTGTGGGCCAAGCTTGGCATTCGACGCACCGAGGTTTGGACGACTCGTTGCCGGGTCTCGGCACAGCGCTTGTCGTAGAGCCGGAACCGGCCAAGCGCGCCGAGGCTGCGGTGACGCTGCGCAGCATGGGCTTCAAGACCCACGAGACCGCCTGCGGCGCGGTCGGCCAGTTCATCGCCACACAGATCACGCTGCACGTTCTCGTAGTCGATGTGGTGCTGCCGGACATGAACGGGCTGCAACTCATCAAGCGCGTGCGCGGGCTTTCGCCGGACGCCGTGATCGTTGCGACCGCCCCGCCGGGCGGCGCATGGGAAGCGACGGCCGGTCTCGCCCATCACGCCGGGGCTGACATCGCG
>JAEWNX010000062.1 GCA_023461135.1 Pseudomonadota bacterium | reverse complement strand
ACTCACTCCCGCGCCGGTGCGGAATCGCCACATTCACGACAGATCTAGAGCGAGCCATCGCCGGATCACCGGCGGATGTCGACACGACGATTGTCGCCATGAACGACGCGGGCAATCGCTACGCTTACCCGAGTACGGTCGGGTTTCAGGTCAACGACAACGAACCCAAGGAATACGACGCCGCGGCCGCATTTTTGAATGACGGATCGTTTGACGCGATCTGCCTCCAACACGAGTTTGGCATTTTCGGCGGAGACGCCGGTGAACTGGTCCTGCCACTGTTGAGGCAACTCGAGGCGCCGCTCGTCACCACACTCCACACCGTTCTCGCCGCGCCGAACCCATCGCAGGATCGCGTGTTGCGGGAGATCATCGACTTGTCGGCGAAGCTTGTCGTCATGGCGGACAAAGGCCGCCACCTGTTGGTGGACGTCTACAAAACACCGCCACAGAAGATCGAAATCATTCCGCATGGCGTACCCGATTTTCCGTTTGTCTCGCCGGATCAAGCCAAAGCGCGCCTCGGCTACAGCGGAAGATCAGTGATTCTCACCTTCGGGCTGCTCTCGCCGAACAAAGGCATCGAAGTGATGATCGAGGCGATGCCGTCAATCCTGACGCATCAGCCGGACGCCGTGTACGTTGTGCTTGGCGCTACCCATCCCGCTTTAATTCGCCGCGACGGCGAAGCTTACCGCGAGAGCTTGATGGCGCGCGTCCATGCCCTAGGCATCGACGACCACGTGGTCTTCCTCGATCAGTTCGTCGATCAAGCGACACTGCTGGGGTTTATCGCGATGTGCGATGTCTACGTGACGCCCTATCTCAACGAAGCGCAAATGACTTCGGGTACGCTCGCCTACAGCTTCGGCCTAGGCAAAGCCGTGGTATCCACGCCGTACTGGCACTCACGCGAACTTTTGGCGGACGGCAAGGGACTAATTGTGCCGTTTCTGGATCCCGCCGCGCTCAGTGCCGCGATATCTGGTTTGCTGACCGACGATACCCACCGGGACGCTATGCGGGCGCGCGCGTACGCCGCCAGCCGACCGATGACGTGGGGCCCAACCGCTAAGCGCTACATTGAGACCATCGCGGCATCCCGCAAGGCGCTGCCCACGCGATTATCGACCCTGCGCAAAGGACGGTTCGAGACGCGACCCCTGCCCGGCCTGTGCACAGAACACCTTCAAACCATGTCCGACGATACCGGACTGTTTCAACATGCGATCCATGCCGTTCCCGATCGCGAGCACGGCTATTGCCTGGATGACAACGCCAGGGCCTTGCTCCTTGCTTGCGTGCTCGATGTTTCGCACGAGCAAGCTCTCCCGGAGCCGATGACTGCAACGTTCGCAGCTTTCGTGCAGCACGCGTGGAATCCGGATACGCGGCGTTTCCGTAACTTCATGAGCTTCGATCGCCGGTGGCTGGAAGCGAGCGGTTCCGAAGACAGCCACGGGCGCACGCTTTGGGCCTTGGGTGCATGCGCGCACAACAATCTCGATCCGACGCGCCGGCTCTGGGCCGCGCACTCGTTTGCGCAGGCATTGCCAGTGGTCGAGAGCTTCACCTCGCCCCGGGCCTGGGCCTTCACGCTGCTGGGGCTCAACGGCTATTGCGCGGCGTTCACCAGCGATCCGCAAGCTCAACGCCTCCGAGGGCTGCTCGCGGACAAACTGCTCGCGCTGATGACAGAAACCGAGACACACGATTGGCCCTGGTTTGAGGCCGGCCTGACATACGACAACGCGCGCCTGTCACAAGCATTGATCGCCACCGGCGCCGCGACAGCTTCAAAGGGCCATCTCTCGGCCGGGTTGAGGACGCTGCGTTGGCTGATGGAATTGCAGACAACCACCGCGGGTCTGTTCCGACCGGTCGGTACGGAGGGGTTTGGCGAGCAACGCGCCGTACCAAAGGCGTTTGACCAACAGCCCGTGGAAGCCGCGGCGGCAATCTCGGCTTGCCTCACCGCCTACCGGGCAGATGGCGCACAGGAATGGAAACGCCATGCGCAGCGCGCGTTTGCCTGGTTCTTGGGAGCGAATGACCTCAACGCGCCGCTTGTGGATGTCGCCACGGGCGCGTGCCGCGATGGGTTGCACGCCGATCGCCCCAACGAGAACAGAGGCGGTGAATCAGTCGTATCGTACCTGCTTGGTCTGGCGGAAATGCGCGCATTCGCGCGCATGGATGCCAGCCGAACCGAGGTCCGGCTAAACACGGCAGGCGCTAGTTTGCGCGCGCACACTCTTGAAACAGAAGGGCCCGCGCTTTGACCTCTCCAGTGGTGACACGACAAGACTTGCAGCTGCGTCCGGACCCTGCACGCGTTGTCATACGTGCGTTCAGACCGGCGATCGAACCTCGCGACGCCAACCCGACCGACCTCACCCGGGTGAAGAACGTCGTTGCGCGCGTGCTCGCGCTCGATGCGGATGCCGCGGCAGTGCGGCTCGCAGACGTGCTGGAGAATTTCGACAAGCGCCACCGTAACCTCCTTCGCATCTTCGAGGCGCGTGCTGAGGAAATGGAAGGCGCATTGGCGATGCATGCGCCCTTTACGACCGTCCAACGTCAGCTCATCGGCGCCTACTTTCTGCAGGAGAACAGCTTCGAGGCCGCGGCGTTATTCAACCCAAGCATCGTTCTTCACCCTGATCAATCAGGCGCCCCGCAAGGCGGGCTGCGTTTCGTGCTTAGTCTGCGCGCCCTCGGGGAGGGGCACGTTTCGTCACTGACCTTTCGCACTGGCGCGATCGACGCTGACGGCGGCGTACGCGTCGATCCGTGCGAGCAGCTTGCATCCGTGCCCAGCATACGGAGCCGGCGCGCGGGCCCAGACGGCGACAGTGTCGACGTTATCTTCAACCCAGACGAGGACATCAGCGAGCGCGTTATCTTTCCGGTCACGCCGTCGCAATCCAACGGCATCGAGGATGCTCGCTTCGTGCGGTTCGAGGACGATGATCGCGAAATCTACTATGCCACCTACACCGCATACAGCGGGCGCGCGATCCGCTCGGAACTGATAGAGACCGCGGACTTCACTTCATTCCGCATGTCCCCGCTCCACGGCGCAGCGGCGCAAAACAAGGGAATGGCGCTATTTCCGCGCAAGATTGGCGGTCAGTATGCGATGATCGCGAGACAGGACAATGAAAACCTCTACCTGGTTTATTCGGATGACCTGCACACATGGGAAACGGGCGCGGTCATTCTCAAGCCGGCAATGCCGTGGGAGTTTCTGCAGATCGGAAACTGCGGCTCACCGATCGAACTTGATGAAGGTTGGCTATTGTTGACCCACGGCGTGGGGCCGGTGCGAAAGTATTCCATTGGCGCGGCGCTGCTAGACCGCGCTGATCCGTCCAAGGTGATTGCGCGTCTGCGCGAACCGCTCATTGGCCCTGAACCCGCCGAGCGCGAAGGTTATGTTCCGAACGTGGTCTATACGTGCGGCGCCATTCGGCACGGGAAACAACTGATCCTCCCTTATGCGGTCTCGGACACCTACACGACGTTCGCGACGATGGACGTCTCAGCACTGCTGCACGCGATGGTCCCTGAGACTTGATCTTTGCACGCCTCGTCGCCGCGCGCGTCGTTTATCGCCCCCTCAACGCGAAGCGAGAATGCCCCGATGCCGGCTCGATAACGAAACACCCTTTTTGCCGCGAATGTCCGCTTCGGCAGACCAAGCTAACCACACCGACGCCGGCTCGTGCCCCGTAGCGAAATGCACAACCTCCGGTGCGAGTGTCCGAGTTGGGTCGGTGTGCAGACATTCCGCAATGAAGAGCGATTGGCAGCAATGGGCCAACGTAGGCCGTCGCGTACAAAATCAGGAACGGCCAAGTCGCTCAATTCCTGACGCTGGCGTCAGCAGCCGGGGACGGGACTATTCTCGCCGTGAACAGCCATTCGTGACTGCAACTACCTGCCCGCAACTAATGCGATGAACGCAAGCGAGCCAGTCGCAAAGATGGCTATCGCGACCATGATCAACCCGATCACGGCGTGGCCTCCAGCTTTATTGTGGGGCATCAAAAGCCTGCGGGCGCGGCCCGGCGCGCCTCTACACTTGGAGACGTTCGCGGGACGGAAAGGTTGCGTTGTTTTCGCAGTTCGAACGCGGCGTGCAGCCACATAAACCACGTGCAATTGCCGCCCAGAGAGCGCAGCACTTGAGCGCTTGCGGGATTTGCCCGCACGGAGGCGGTCCAATGACCAGCCTTGGAAACATCCTAGACATGAATATCGCGCGTTACCGCGAACTCATCCGGGTGGAGAAAGACCCCCAATTGCGGGCGAAGCTCGAAGAAGCCCTTGCTCGCGATCTTGAAACAAAGCGTCGAACAGCAAAACCGACATAATCTGAAGGCGCGCGCTGCGAGTGTTGCGGTGGCGATCACACCGCGCAACCAACGACCGCTTTGGGCCAATCTCCGCCGCTTCGACAAGGAATTACGAGTGGCCGGAATAGCACGTCATTTCGGTCAAGGCGTTAGTCTCTAGAATCCGAAGCTCAGTCATGTTGTGAGCGCGCCGAGGTGACTGCCTTCGGGCCAACCGCGCCACTCACGCCGGCGATCACTGCCTGCCTGCGATGCGGCTGGAGCGCTTATCACGGACGGCGTTCGCGAGATGATCGAGACCAC
The DNA here is from genome assembly GCA_023461135.1 of Pseudomonadota bacterium. Classification (GTDB taxonomy): domain Bacteria; phylum Pseudomonadota; class Alphaproteobacteria; order Caulobacterales; family Aquidulcibacteraceae; genus Vitreimonas. The sequence continues at coordinate 1,095 of JAEWNX010000062.1, read as the reverse complement.
TGAAAAGCTTTCAATTGTCTTCATCCGTCGTCAGCTTTGCCGCTGCTTCTGGCTGTAACTTCAGCACGCCGCGCGTCTGTGCCCGATCGCCCCCGAAGGGCGCTGTCGCGAATCCTTCGATTTGCTCGGGTGCGCACGCAATGCTTAGAGTTGTGAGCAACGACGTGGGGCGACGTCGCTTGGACTCAGTGTGTTGAGCGCTGCTTAACCGAGACGCGCGCGATCTAGTCGCATGACCATCAACGCAGTCGAAGGCGAGGCCGCACCTGACAACAGCGGCGTGAGAGATTGTGCCCGCGTGGTCCAGGCCACCCTCATTGGGTTAGGCATAGCCCAGTCTGCCGCGGTTGTAGCGCCGGCTTACGTGGCTTTCCTGTTTCTGGCGCTTACAATCCCTCTAGACGAGTGGGCGATTGACCGTATCGAGCGAGCACCGATCAAAGCCCGGAAGCCTGCTCAGACGCCCAAAACTCGCCCGAAGGCGCCGCCCACAAATGGTCATGAACCAGCTCGCTCTCCGCCCAAGCGGGCTATCAATGGGCGAGCATCGCTCAGCCTCGTAACGAGCGCGGCGCTCGCCGCGACGCTGGCCCAGTCCGGGCTCAAGCCGAGAGATCCCGCCGCGTTTGAGCGCGCCGCCATGCTCGCTCAAAAGAATCCGGGCCTGACCCAGGAGGAGATTGGTGAGCAAGCCGATGTGCCGCGGCAAACGCTCGGCCGATGGATGGAACGCGTGCCAGGGGCGTTTCGCGCGGCCGCCTAGGAGGTGACGGCCCACTTAGTCCAGACTGAGCTGCGGCGGTGAAGAGGAGGGTCGGCGGCGACAATTGCTGCGAAACAGCCCAAAGTCCGTCCCCAGCAGCGACAGAGGCGTCGTTCTGACTATGCAAACTCCCTACAAAAACTGGTCGGGGCGGCGGGATTCGAACTCGCGACCCTTAGCTCCCAAAGCTGAATGCAACTTAATTTCCAGGCGTTTCAGCGTGTGCCATTCACCGTTCAAATTCGTTGATGCGTATGGCGTTTCGTGGCGCAATACGTTTCACGCCGGCCCCGCGAGTTTCGTTTTTCTGTGACCCCGGCGTGACCCCAGAC
>JAEWNX010000061.1 GCA_023461135.1 Pseudomonadota bacterium | reverse complement strand
GGATATGTGTATAAGACCCCGGGCTTGCACGACCCACACCGTCCAGGCGCCGCTCACACCGAACAAACGCTGCAGCGCGCAGGCCTGCGCACGATCATTCTGACAGGAGACCAGGCTGGCACGGCGCGCCGGTTGGCCGAGGATCTTGGCTTCTCCAACGATGGGGCATTGGATGTCCTCGACGCCAGCGCGCTTCGCGAGATGTCGAATCAAGCCCTCGCACGGGCAGTCCGTTCCACTGAGGTATTCGCGCGGGTGAGTCCGGCGGACAAGCTAGCCATTATCCGGGCGCTGCAAGCCGACGGTCACGTTGTGGCGATGACCGGCGACGGTGTGAATGACGGCCCTGCGCTGCGCGCTGCGGACATCGGCATTGCGATGGGCAAGTCAGGCGCAGATGTCGCGCGTGATGTCGCGGATATCGTAATTGCGGATGATGATCTCACCAGCCTCGCCGGCGCTCTGGCGCGCGGGCGGGCAGCCGATGAAAACCTGCGCCGCGCGGTGCGCTTCCTACTCGCCACGAACGCAAGCGAAGTTGCACTTCTGTTGGCGGAAGCCCTGCACGGCCCGGAAGCGCTTGAGACGCCCGCCCAGCTCTTCTGGCTCAACTTGATGACGGACGTGTTTCCCGCGCTTGGGCTGGCGATGGGCCGACCTGCGCACGATGTCCTGCAAAAGCCGCCGAGGCGCGATGGAGACGAAGCATTCGGGCGGCGAGAGAGCGTGGCCATAGCCGGTGACGCGCTGCGGATTGCCGCGCCAGCGATCATCGCACACGTGATCGGCACGATGCGGCATGGCTCGGGCCCGCGCGCACGCGGGCTCACCTTTCTGTCGCTTGCAAGTCACCAGTTGGCGCATGCGCTGAGGTTGGCGCCTAGCCTGCCACGGAGCGAGATCTTGGACCGGCCGATCGAACTCGGCGTCGCCGCGTCTTATACTATGCTTGCGGCGCCGTTTGCGCTTGCGCCGCTGCGCCATGTTTTGCGCGTCGCGACCCCCCGCCCCCTTGAAGCTGCGCTAATTGTGGGGTTCTCGCTTGCACCCATCGCAATTCAGATGCTGCGCCCTGCCGCGCGGGCACCTAAGCTCGCCTAGTGGCCTCTTGCGAAACCTCATCGGGCGCGCGACGCTTGGTGGCTTCGGCGCGCACTTCAGCTACGAGGTCCTCTACATCGTCGGAAAATTCGGCAGCCGCTGAGCGGGCCTTGTCGTAGAACGCAAGGCCGCGCCGGAGCGCTTCGCGTACGAAAGGTCGCGAAGCACGCAGAATTTTTGGCGCGGCCACAATGGCGCCTACTGCCAGAGCGCCAGCACCGATAAGCAGTGTTGTTCCAAGAACGCGTCCTAAGAGAGCCATTCTGTTCTCCAGGACGCCACCTTAGTCCCGCCGCGGCCCTGAGCTTTGTGCCAAATCAAGGCGCGACTCCAGCCCCCTCGGATCATGCACTCCATGAGCACTCAACTTCTCCACGCGCCCGCCGACGAACCCCAGCCTCTTTCTTTGGCCACCATGCGTCTGATCGCGGGTGGGCTCTTAGTCGCGATGAGCGCCGTCTACCTCATCGCGGTCTCTCAGCATGATGAGGGCGAGGTCTGGGGGTACATTCGCTCCTTTGCGGAGGCGGCGATGGTCGGCGGGCTCGCCGACTGGTTCGCGGTGACGGCGATCTTTCGCCGTCCGCTTGGCCTTCCTATTCCCCATACGGCCGTTATTCCTCGCAGCAAGGAGCGCATCGCCAACGCGCTTGGTGAGTTCGTGGCTGTGAATTTCCTCGCGCCGGAGGTGATCAGCCAACGCCTGCGCGATCAGGACCTAGCGACCTCATTTGGCCGGCAGCTCGCCGATCCAGTCACGGCGCGCCGAGTTGCTGATGGCGTCATGGACGCCCTTCCCGCAATTGCCGATCTACTCGATGACGAAGTCGTCAGCGACTTTTTGCGCCGCCAAGTTGGCGACCTCAGCCGTGGCGAGCGATTGTCCGCTGCAATCGGACGGGGTTTGCGTTTGCTGACCGAGCATGGCCGCCACCAGCCGATGCTCGACGCCGCGCTTGCCGAAGGCTGGCGCGCACTCGAAGAGCACGAGCCGGCGATCCGCGCGCAAGTTCGTGCCCGCACGTCGTGGATCTGGCGGCTTGTCGCGCTCGACGCGCGCGCCTCAGACGCACTGATCGGCGCGATGGAGAAGACGCTGCAAGAGATCGCGGAACAACCCGATCATCCGGCGCGGCAACGCCTCACTGTATTGCTGAAGCGATTGTCGGACGATCTGCAGAACTCTCCAGAACTACGCGCGCAAGTCGAGCGCTTCGCCTCCGACCTGTTGGCGCACCCGGCAGTGGCCGCCTATTTTGGGGAGCTTTGGCGCGCGCTCAAGGCCGCGCTGCGGTCCACGACCGCAGACGTCGACGCAACCGCCCGCACGGCCATGGCGGACGGGATCGAACGTTTCGGCAGGGCCATGCTGGATGACCCCGACGTTCTGGATGCGCTCAATCGGCGTTTGCGCGCACTGCTGACGGAGATTTCCGGTCGCCATGGACGCGATGTCGGCCGCCTCATTTCTGAGACAATCCGGAGTTGGGACACGCGG
>JAEWNX010000060.1 GCA_023461135.1 Pseudomonadota bacterium | reverse complement strand
ACATCATGAAGGCCAAGAAAAAGCCGATCGACGTGAAGACGCCGGCGGATTTGGGCGTTGACGTGAAGCCGCGCTTGCAAGTGACGAAGACGGCCGAGCCGGGCAAGCGCCAGGCGGGGGTCAAAGTGAAAAGCGCCGCCGAACTGGTCGGCAAGCTCAAAGAAGCGGGAGTGCTCTAATGGCCGTTCTTGTCGTCGCCGAGCACGATAATGCTTCGCTGAAGGACGCCACCAACAAAGTCGTCACCGCCGCCAAGGCGATGGGCGGCGATGTCGACGTGCTGGTGGCCGGCGCCAATGCGGGCGCGGCCGCGCAGGCCGCCGCCAGGATCGACGGCGTGCGCAAGGTGCTGCACGCTGATGGCGCTACGCTCGGCAAGCAACTCGCCGAAGCGATGGATGCGCTGATCACGCCGCTCGCCGCGGCCTACGACGCGGTGCTGTTTCCCGCTTCCACCACCGGCAAGAATGTCGCGCCGCGCGTGGCGGCGAAGCTCGACGTGATGCAGGTGTCGAACATCATTGGCGTTGAAGGCGCCGATACGTTCGTGCGGCCGATCTATGCCGGCAATGCGCTGATCACGGTGAAGGATAGCCAACCGAAGAAGGTCATCACCGTACAGCCGACAGCGTTCAAGGCGGCTGGCGAAGGCGGCAGCGCGTCGATTGAAACCATCGCCGCGCCGTCCGGGCCGTTCAAATCTGCGTTCGTATCGGAAGAGATGGCGAAGTCCGATCGTCCGGAATTGACGGCAGCCAAGCGCGTTGTCTCGGGCGGGCGCGCGCTGGGCTCAAGCGAAGAGTTTCACAAGGTGCTGGATCCCCTGGCGGACAAGTTGGGCGCCGCGGTGGGCGCTTCGCGCGCGGCGGTCGATGCGGGCTACGCGCCGAACGACTACCAAGTCGGCCAGACCGGCAAGGTCGTGGCGCCGGAGCTTTACGTCGCCGTCGGCATTTCAGGCGCCATCCAGCACCTCGCGGGCATGAAGGACTCGAAGGTCATCGTCGCCATCAACAAGGACGAGGAAGCGCCAATCTTCCAAGTCGCCGATTACGGACTGGTGCAGGACTACAAGACCGCTGTGCCCGAGCTGATGGACGAACTCACCAAGGCGGGCGTCTAAGCCGCATCCGATACCGCTTCCCGGCGCATCTGAGGTTCAGGTGCGCCAGGGAGTAGGGTGTGCACGGTATTAGATTTTTCGCACGTCATCCGATCGCGACGTTTGTCGTGCTCGTGTTTCCGCTGTCTTGGTATTCTTGGCTACTCGGCATCGCTGACCGCATCGGCAGCACCGGCCTCAACCCGCTAGGCCCGCTCGCGGCGGCTTTCATCACAAGCTGGCTCGCGGGCGGTTGGCCCGGCTTCAAGTCGTGGATCGCGCATTTCGGCCGCTTTCGCGCGGGGCTCCTTCCCTACCTCGCCGCGCTTCTGCTTCCGATCACCCTTTGCGCGGCAGCTGTCGCCATCCACGTCGCGCTCGGCGCGCCGATGCCGACCTCGGAGCAGCTCGCGACTTGGCCCAACATGATCGAGCAGTTCGTGTTCATCGTGCTGTTTATCGGCCTTGGCGAAGAGCCGGGGTGGCGCGGCTTCCTGCAGCCGGAGCTTCAAAAGCGCTTTCACCCCTTCATCGCGGCGCTAGTGCTGGCGCTGGTCTGGGCGGTTTGGCACGCTCCGCTTTTCCGCGCCGAAATTGGGCCCGCACTCTGGGGTCCGTTCGTGATGAGCCTGCTGGGCGGTGTCTTCGTGCTTGGTTGGCTGCGCAACCTTTCGCTCTCGGTGCTGCCGGCGATGGTCTGCCACGCCACGGTCAACACTGTGGGCGCGGGCTGGGCGTTCCAGTTCTTCGATGGCGCGAGCAACATCCAGCTTTGGTGGATCTATGCGGGAATCTGGCTCACCGCCGGCCTGCTCATCGCTGCGCTGACCGGCTTTCGCCTCGGCGCTAAGGCCTAGCGCCCTCTTGCGCCCAGTGGCAGGCTATGCTGCATTGCAGCAAGATTGCATTCCGGTGAGGCCTTAGGGCCTTATGGTGAAAATGGGCACTATCAAAACCGTCGGCGTCGTAGGCGCCGGCCAAATGGGCAACGGCATCGCGCATGTGTGCGCGCTGGCGGGCTACGATGTCCTGCTGAACGACGCCGACGCAGCGCGCATCGATACAGCGCTCCAGACTGTTACCAAGAACCTCGGCCGGCAGGTTCATCGAGAGCTGATCAGCGCCGCCGATTCAGAAGCGGCGCAGAAGCGCATCAAGGCGGCGCCCAAGCTCGCGGCTTTCGAAGCGTGCGATCTAGTGATCGAATCGATCGTCGAACAGGACGACGCGAAGAAGAAGGTGTTCGCCGATCTGCGCAGCACGCTGAAGCCGGACACGATCCTCGCTTCTAATACGTCCTCGATTTCCATCACGCGGCTCGCGGCGACGACCGATCGCCCGGACAAATTCATCGGGCTGCATTTCATGAACCCGGCGCCGGTGATGGAGCTGGTTGAGGTCATCCGCGGCCTCGCCACCAGCCAAGAGACTTACGACACGTCGCTCAAGTTCGTCGAAAGCCTGGGCAAGAAGATCGCCAACGCCGAGGACTTCCCGGCCTTCATCGTCAACCGC